>NZ_QKTH01000018.1:0-75754 GCF_003234485.1 Curtobacterium sp. MCLR17_034 | reverse complement strand
GGCCTGGGCGGAGGAGATCCCGAACGCGGCACCGCCGAGGACGAGGGCGCCGGTCGTGGCGAGGGTGATGGAGGTCTTGAGGCTCTTACGCATCGTGATCAGTCCTTTGCTCTAGAGGCGCTCCGGCCGGTGGCCGAATGTGCACTGTGCACATACTGAGTACCGGCCAACTGTGACCGGAGAGCGCCCTGGGCTTTTGCCCTGTGCAAGTCATTCGGCGCCCCCGCCCGAACGGTTTGGGACGAGTTTCCTGAGGTGCCGCAACCCGGTGTTTCGTACCGTGTACCCATGGCTCCAGCACACATCTCCACCACCGACCGGCTCCGGGCGGTCGACGCCTGGTGGCGCGCCGCGAACTACCTGACGGTCGGGCAGATCTACCTGCTGGACAACCCGCTGCTCAGCCGGCCGATCGAACCCGACGACGTCAAGCCGCGGCTGCTCGGCCACTGGGGCACCTCCCCCGCACTGAACCTCGTGTACGCGCACTGCAACGCACTGATCACGGAGACCGGGCGCGAGTTCCTGTACATCTGCGGCCCGGGGCACGGCGGTCCGGCGATGAACGCGAACGCCTGGCTGGACGGCACGTGGAACGAGCTGTACCAGGACGTCGACCTGCAGCGGTTCTTCCGCCAGTTCTCGTTCCCCGGCGGCATCCCCTCCCACGCCGCCCCGGAGACCCCCGGCTCCATCAACGAGGGCGGTGAACTCGGCTACTCGCTGTCGCACGCCTACGGTGCGGCGCTCGACAACCCGGACCTCGTCGTCGCGTGCGTGGTCGGTGACGGTGAGGCCGAGACCGGTCCGCTCGCCGGTTCGTGGCAGGCGCACACGTTCCTCGACCCGGTCTCCGACGGTGCCGTGCTGCCGATCCTCAACCTCAACGGCTGGAAGATCGCGAACCCGACCGTCCTGGCCCGCATCCCCGACGAGGACCTCACCGCGTACTTCCGCGGGCTCGGCTACGACCCGATCGTGGTCGACTCCCGCCGCGTCGACGACGACCCGTACGCGGTCCACGCCCTGTTCGACGGTGCCCTGCGACGCGCCCTCGCCGGCATCGACGACATCCAGGCCGCTGCCCGCGCCCAGGCCGCCCGTGCCGCCGCGGGGCAGCCCGCCGGTGCCGCGGACCTGCGTCCGCGCTGGCCGATGATCGTCCTGCGCACCCCGAAGGGCTGGACCGGCCCGAAGGAGGTCGACGGCGAACAGGTCGAGGGGACCTTCCGCGCGCACCAGGTGCCGCTGCCCGCGGTGCGCGAGGACGACGGCCACCGTGCGCAGCTCGAGGAGTGGATGCGCTCGTACCGCCCCGAGGAGCTCTTCGACGAGGACGGCCACCCCGTCGGCATCATGACCACGATCCGTCCGACCGGCGACGAGCGGATGAGTGCCACTCCGCACGGCAACGGCGGACGGCTGCGGACCGCGCTCGACCGGCCGCCGCTCGAGCCGTACGCGGTCGAGGCCGGTTCCACGGCATCCGCCACGGGCACGCTCGGCCCCTGGCTCGCCGCACTCATCGAGAAGAACGCCTCGACCTTCCGGCTGTTCGGCCCGGACGAGACGATCTCGAACAAGCTCGACGCCGTCTTCGACGTGACCTCGCGCGTCTGGCGAGCCCAGCGCGCCGCAGGTGACGAGCACCTCGCCGCACGCGGACGGGTCACCGAGGTCCTGTCCGAGCACCTGCTCGAGGGGATGCTCGAGGGGTACGTGCTGTCCGGTCGGCACGGGATGCTCAACACCTACGAGGCGTTCGCCCACATCATCGACTCGATGGTCGGGCAGTACGCCAAGTGGTTGGAGTCGTCGACCGACATCGACTGGCGGGTGCCGGTGTCCAACCTGTCGCTCCTGCTCTCGTCGCACGTCTGGCGACAGGACCACAACGGGTTCTCCCACCAGGACCCCGGGTTCCTCGACGTCGTCGCGTCAAAGCAGCAGGACCTCGTCCGGATCAAGCTGCCGGCCGACGCCAACACGCTGCTCGCCGTCGCCGCGCACGCGATGGAGACCACGGACCGCATCGAGGTGATCGTCGCGGGCAAGCACCCGGAGCCGGTCTTCCTGTCCCTCGACGACGCGGTCGCGCACGCGCAGGCCGGACTCGGCGTGTGGGACTTCGCCGGCACGGAGCAGGCCGTCGGGAAGGTCGACGTCGTGCTCGCCTGCGCCGGTGACGTCCCCACGGTCGAGGCGATCGCCGCCACCGACATCATCCGGAAGCACGCTCCCGGCGTCGGGGTCCGCGTGCTCAACGTCGTCGACCTGCTGGCGCTCGGCGACCCGCGCAAGCACGAGCACCCGATCCCGGACGAGCAGTACGACGCGCTCTTCCTGCCCGGCACGCCCACGGTCTTCGCGTTCCACGGGTACCCCACCCTCGTGCACCAGCTGACGTACCGCCGGAACGGGCACGACGACCTGCACGTGCACGGGTTCCTCGAGCAGGGCACGACGACCTCACCGTTCGACATGCTCATGCGCAACGAGATGGACCGATTCGCCCTGGCCCACGACGCCCTGACACGGGTGGACGCCGAGGCGCACGCCGATCTGCTCACGAAGCTGTCCGAGGCGCGTGACGCCGCGCGGACGTTCGCGTACACGAAGGGCGAGGACCACCCGTCCCTCGCGGGCTGGGAGTTCGCGGGCTGGCCGCAGGACGAGCCCGCCAGCGGCGGGACCGGCGGCGACCCGGGTGCGGGCGAGACCGAGGCGGCCGCGCCCGGCAACTGACGCACTCCTCCACAGGCCTGGAGGCCCGGAGCGCCCTCCACAGGACCGGTCACGCCCGCCGCGTGGCCGGTTCCGTGCTGTCAGGGTTCCGGCATGGACATTGGCTGGATCAGCGCGCTCGTGTCGGTCACGAGCGCGTCCGTCGCGCTGGGTGCGCTCGTCGCCTCGGTGCTCGACGGGCGCGCAGGACGGCGAAATGCAGAGTTCTCGGCGCACCGCGACCTGTGGTGGCAGCGTTGGTCGTGGGTCGCCGACCGGGCGACCTCGGACGACGAAGGACAGCGCGCGGCCGCCGGTGTGATGTCCGCTGCGCTGGTGACCCGCAGTTGGACGACCGCGGACGACCGCTGGGTCGGCCAGGCACTCGACGACCTGACCGCAGCGACGATCGAAGGAGCGAACGATGATCTCGAAGCTGAGTGACAAGGACTTCAAGCGCTGGCTCGACGGACGTGAAATGACGACGCCCGCACTGCTGGCGGACCCGCACTACGGGCCCATGATGCGGGCGAAGGGCGCCGAGGAAGAGCTCCGTCAGGCGCGCATCGAATGGCGCGAACGCCAGGAGCGCGCACGGGCGCGGAAGCTCAAGTACGAGGCGTCCTTCGGCGAGAGCTGAACCGATGCCCTGCGAGCCTGCCACGCTGGGACCGTGACCGAACTCGTCATCCCGGCCCCGAACCTCCCGACTGTGCCCACGACGACGGGCGCGCGTTTCCCCGTCCGCCGTGTGTTCTGCGTCGGCCGGAACTACGCCGCGCACGCCCGCGAGATGGGCCACGACCCGGACCGCGAGCCGCCGTTCTTCTTCACCAAGCCGGCAGACGCGGTCGTGGTCGACGGGGCCGACACCCCGTACCCACCGCTGACGCAGCAACTGGAGCACGAGGTCGAGCTCGTCGTCGCGATCGGCACCGGCGGCACGGACATCGCAGTCGCCGACGCCCTCGCACACGTCTGGGGGTACGCCGTCGGGATCGACCTCACCCGCCGCGACCTGCAGGCCGAGGCGAAGCGACTCGGGCGCCCGTGGGACACGGCCAAGGGCTTCGACGCCTCGGCACCGATCGGCGTGCTCACCCCGGCGGCCGAGGTCGACCCGACCAGCGGCGCGATCGAGCTGACGGTGGACGGGGGACTCCGGCAGTCGGGCGACCTGACCGACCAGATCTGGTCGGTCGCCGAGACGATCGCGGCGCTGTCACGGTCCGTGGCGCTCGCGCCCGGCGACCTCGTGATGACCGGCACTCCTGACGGTGTCGGCGTGCTCGAACGCGGCGCCGTGCTCGTCGGCACGATCGCCGGCGTCGGCGAGGTCCGGACCCGGATCGTCTGAAGCACGTGTCGGCGATGTGTCGACGGGCTGGGAGCGTTCGCAGGCAGTACGGGTAAGTCTTGGGCATCGTCGCGGGTGGGGCCCGCGGCGGACACGGGGCGGCGCATCGCGACGGGGCGACGCGGACACCTCGGGACTGCCGGAGGTACGACCGTGCTGGAACACGACCTGCTCGCCACGTCCTGGACGTGGGCGGGCGACGAGAGCATCCGTGACCGCGTGCACGCCGTCGGCGCCGCCGGGTTCGCCGGCCTGTCGCTGTCCCTCGACGATCTGCACGAGGTCCGCGCGACGACGGGGTTCGCCGAGCTGCGCCGCATGCTCGACGCCGCCGGCATCGTCTGGGTCCAGCTCGGACCACTCGACCGGTGGTGGACGTGCACGAGCCGCACCCAGGACGAGGACGCCGACCGCGGGGTCGTGCTCGAGGCCGCGGCGACGCTGAGCGCCTGGCAGGTGGTGGCGCGCGCCGACACCTCGTTGCCCGGAGCCTCCCCCGCGACGATGGCCGACGACTGGGTCGTGCTCGCCGACCAGGCCGAGGCGGTCGGAGCGCAGCTCGTGCTCGAACCGGAACCGTGGTCGAACCTGCCCACGATCGAACGGGCCTCCCGCTTCGTCGCCGCTGCCGGACACCCCAACGGCGGCCTGCTCATCGACGCCATGCACGCGCTCCGCGGCGGTTCCACGCTCGCGTCGATCCGGCAGGGCGTCGCACCGGGGGTCCTCGCAGCCGTCGAGCTGAGCGACGGGCTGCTGCACACCCCGAGCGGGATGACCCTCGCCGAGGAGTCCCGGACGGCACGGTACCTGCCCGGTGCCGGAGCGTGGGACCTGCCCGGCTTCGTGCGGACCGTGCGCGAGCTCGGGTTCGACGAGCCGTGGGGCGTCGAGGTCCGGACCCCGGCGCACCGGGCGATGCCCGTGCGCGATGCGCTCCGGACAGCTGTCGCCGCCACCCGTGCGGTGCTCGACGCCGCCGACGCGTTCGGCGCCCCGGCCGCTCCGGCGATGCCCTCGACACCCGCACCGACGTCCGCGGTGGACTTCGAGCCCCCGCACACCGGCCGGCACGACCCGACGCACGGTGCCCGCCGTCGGGACGCCGACACAGGGACGCCCGCGTAGGTTGCTGGCATGACCGATCAGGCAGCACACGACGACGACCTGCTCCGCCGTTCCCAGGAGTCCATCGACGAGGCCAAGGCCGCCGCGGCCGAGGTGGTCGAACCGGAAGAGGACGAGCTCATCGAAGAGGACGCACCCGTGGCCGACCACGCGGTGCCCACCGACGGCCCTGCGCCCGCGGCCTGACCCGGTACTGATCCGACAGGATCCCCCGCACGGACGAGATCGCCGGGCGACCATCGAGGTCGCTCGGCGATTTCTCTGCGCCCGCGTGACGAAACGCTCACTCGGCACGTCTCACCAGTGGACCCACCGAGTGTCGTTTCGGCGAGCCCGGTGCGGGGCTTCGTGGTCGGTCTCCCTGAACCGGCTGGTCACGTGCCTCGGCGACGGTCCGTGCGCTCCCTGATCCAGCGTGCGGGCCGTCGGGTCTGTCGGGCCCGTCGAGCGGTCAGGCGTTCAGGGTTCCCCCGTCAGTCGTCGTCTTCGTCAGTCGTCGTCCTCGTCGGCGAGGAAGTCCGCGTACCGGACCTCGGTCTCCGTGGCGCCGCTGCCCGGTTCGACGGTCCGCTGCGACAGGTCGTCCCCCGTGATCGCGACGCGTTCTGCGGCCGTGTAGGGCGGCAGGTACTTGCTCGAGTTCATCATCGAAGCCCCCTTCGTCCCGGCGAACGTAACAGCCGATGGCCGATCGTGGCCAGCGGGGCCGATACTGTCCCCCGCCCGGGCACGGTACGGGGGACGGATGTTCGCCAGCGGCGGACCCCATGCGCACGCATGCGGAGCCGAGGCCGGAGCGCGGGTCAGGTCTCCCGCACGACGTCGTCCGGGTCCTTGTCCACGCGCCACCCACGCCACGACGGCTGGCGGAGCCGTCCGTCGCCGGTCCACTCGGCGAACTCGACCTCGCCGACGCGCTTCGGCGTGACCCAATGCGCATCCCGAGCGTCAGGTCGTGGGACGTCGACGAACGGCGGGGTCTTCCGTTCCAGCGGTGCGAGGACACCGGCGATCTCGTCGAGGTCACGGTCACGGAACCCGGTGCCGACCTTGCCGACGTACTCCAGCCCGTCGGGGCCGGGCACCCCGAGCAACAGCGACCCGATCCCGCCGGCACGCCGACCGCTGCCCGGTTTCCAGCCGCCGACGACGACTTCCTGCGTGGCGTGGTGCTTGAGCTTCAGCCAGGCCTCGGACCGCCGACCCTCGGCGTACTTCGACGACCGCTTCTTCGCGACCACGCCCTCGAGTCCCTGCTCGCGCGATGCCGCAAGCACCGCGTCGAGGTCACCCTGTACCGCCGGCGGCACGTCGATCGCGCCGCCGGGGTCCACGACCGTCTCGAGTGCCTGCCGCCGGGCGTCGTAGCCGAGCCGCGTGAGCTCGTGCCCGTCCGCCTCGAGCACGTCGAACAGCAGGAACCGCACGGGCGTCGTCTCCTGCGCGCTCCGGACCTCGCGTGCCTTCGTCAGGCCCATGCGGTTCTGGAGCAGCTGGAACGAGGGTCGGCCACGATCGTCGACGGCCACGATCTCACCGTCGAACACGCCGTCCACGCCGGCCCGCTCGCCCAGTTCCTGCAGCTCGGGGTACTGGGCCGTCAGGTCGTTGTCGTTGCGGCTGCGCAGGGTCACCGACCCGTCGCGGACCGTCGCCAGCGCGCGCACCCCGTCCCACTTCATCTCGAAGGCCCAGTCGGCCGGGTCCAGCCGGGGCGCCCCCTTGGCCAGGGTCGCCTGCATCGTCCGGCGCTCCGACGGTGGGGTCTCGGCGTCCGCGGTCCCGCTGATCCGTCGCTGCCCGGCGCGGTGCGCATCGCCGTGGCCGTCCGACGGCCGCTCCGACCGTCGCGCCACCGTCGGCCCGGCAGAGCCGCTGCCGTCCGCCAGCCGTTCGGGTTGTTCCTTCGTGCGGTGGATGAGCCAGTTCTTCTCGTCCCCGCCGCCACGGCCGCGGGTGTGGAGCAGCGCGAGGCGGCGAGCGCCGCCGGCCCGACCGTGCAGGGTGACGATGACCTCCTGCCCCTCGCGCCACTTCTCGAGTTCGTAGGTGCCGTCGTCCCAGATGGTGACCGTGCCGCCGCCGTACTCGTCCTTCGGGATCGTGCCCTCGAACGACCCGTACTCGAGCGGGTGGTCCTCGGTCTGCACGGCCAGGTGGTTCTTGCCCGGGTCGGTCGGCTCGCCCTTCGGCAGGGCCCAGCTCACCAGCACCCCGTCGTGCTCGAGCCGGAAGTCGTAGTGGTCGCGGGTGGCGTGGTGCTCCTGGATGACGAAGGTCGGTGTGCCGTCCTTCCGCACCGTGGGAGCGCCCTCGGGCACGGGCTCCGGCGTCTTCGAGGCGTCCCGCTTCGCCCGGTAGGCGGCGAGCCGGTCACGTGCGGGCTGCTCGGCATCGTTCGCCCGCTCGGTCCGGTCGCTGTCCCAGTGACCGTGGTCGTCGCGTCCGACGGCCAGCGAGGCGGAGGCGACCGGGTGCAGGAAGTCCCCACGGGCCTCCAGGCGTTCGAGGACCTCGTCCAACGTGAGCTGCGCGAGCCCGCGTTCCTCGAGTTCCTTCCAGGTGCGGGGCGCCGCGACCGTCGGCCGCTCGCGGCCGCGCAGCGAGTACGGGGCGATGGTCGTCTTGTTGCCGTTGTTCTGCGACCAGTCGACGAAGACCTTGCCCTTCCGCTCGGCACGGCTCATCGACGACAGCACTAGGTCCGGCAGGTCCGTCTCGAGGGCCTTGGCCAGCTCGTGGGCGACGTCGGAGACCTGTGCGGTCGTCGCCTTGCCGTCGAGCGCCGCGTACAGGTGGATGCCCTTGGAACCGGACGTCACCGGGTACGGGTCGAGCCCCATGCCGTGCAGGATCTCGCGCGCGGCCACGGCGACCTCGACGCACTCGGGCAGCCCCACGCCGTCCCCCGGGTCGAGGTCGAGGACGAGCCGGTCCGGGTTCTGCTGCGCGCCGCGTGGGCCGAACCGCCACTGCGGGACGTGCAGTTCGAGCGCGGCCTGCTGCGCCATCCACACCAGGGTCGGCAGGTCGTCGACGATCGGGTACTCGTTGTCATGTTCCGAGTGGTGGATGGTGTGGTGCCGCACCCAGTCGGGTGCCGAGTCGGGCAGGTTCTTCTCGAAGAAGACCTTGCCCTCGACACCGTTGGCCCAGCGCTTCCGGGTCACCGGTCGGTCCTTGACGTGCGGGATCATCCACGGCGCGACCCGCTCGTAGTACTCGATCACCCGACCCTTCGTGGTGCCGGTCTCGGGGTAGAGCACCTTGTCGGTGTTCGTGAGCGCGAGCCGCCGGTCCCCGACCAGGACGACGGTCTTGCGCGAGGCGGGACTCACAGCGCCACCCCGGTCGCTCCCGCCACCGTCAGGGTCGTGCCGGACGTGTACGACGACTCGGGCCCCGCCAGGTAGACGTAGGCGCTGCCGAGCTCGACGGGTTGGGCGGGACGGCCGAAGGGGGTGTCCTGGCCGTACGCCGCGATCTCGTCGCCCGGGTAGCTGATCGGCTGCAGGGGCGTCCACACCGGCCCGGGCACCACCGTGTTGGCCCGGATGCCCTTGCTGGCGAGCTGCCGCGCGAGCCCGTTCGTGTAGGTGATGATCGCGGCCTTCGTCGCGGCGTAGTCGATCATGCGGTCCTGGGGCTGGTAGGCAGACACCGAGCTGGTCGTGACGATCGAGCTGCCCGGCGCCATGTGCGGGACCGCAGCACGGACGAGCCAGAACAGCGAGTACAGGTTGACCTTCATCGTGCGGTCGAAGTCCTCGGTGCTCTGCACGGTGACGTCCTCGTGCACCTGCTGGTGGCCCGCGACCAGCACGAGCGCGTCCAGGCCACCGAGCTCGCTGACGGCGTCCTGCACCAGGATGTCGCAGAAGGCCTCGTCCGTCAGGTCGCCGGGCAGCAGCACCACCTTGCGCCCGAGGTCACCGATGACGTCGCGGACCTGTTCGAGGTCCTCGCGTTCCTCGGGCAGGGCGTTCAGGGCGACGTCGGCCCCTTCCTTCGCCATCGCGATCGCCGCGGCGCGCCCGATGCCGGAGTCCGCGCCCGTGACGAGCACCCGGTACCCGCGCATCCGCCCGGTGCCCAGGTAGCTCGTCTCGCCGTGGTCGGGGGCGGGGTCCATCGCACTCGCCAGCCCGGACCCCTGCTGGGTCTGCGCGGGGAACGGCGGACGGGGGAACTGGTCGCGCGGGTCCTGCTTGTCGAGCTGGCTCATGGGCCCATCGTGCTCGCGCCGGCCTCGCGGCGGTCCAGCGAACCGGACATCCGTGGAACGATCCCCCGGACGGCGGACCTGTGGAGGAACCGACGGCTCCGGGCACGCACGCGTGCGGGCGGGCATCATGTGCGCATGAGGTCGATCTGGAAGGGCTCCATCGCGTTCGGGCTCGTCAACGTGCCCATCAAGGTCTACGCGGCCACCGAGACGCACGACGTGTCCCTGCACCAGGTCCACGACGACGACAAGGGCCGCATCCGGTACAAGCGGGTGTGCGAGTTCGGCCACGAGGTCGAGTACGCGGACATCCAGCGTGCCTACGACGACGGTGACAAGACCGTGGTGCTCACCGCGGACGACTTCAAGCAGCTCCCCGAGGAGCAGTCGCACGAGGTCGAGGTGCTCGAGTTCGTGCCCGTCGACCAGGTCGACCCGATGATGTTCGAGAAGACCTACTACCTCGAGCCCGACTCGCGCTCGCCGAAGGCGTACGTGCTGCTGCGCGAGACCCTGGCGAAGACCGACCGCCTGGCGATCGTGCAGTTCACCCTGCGGCAGAAGACGCGGCTCGGGGTGCTCCGGGTGCACGACGAGGTCATCCTGCTGCAGGGGCTGCTCTGGGGCGACGAGGTCCGCGCCGCCGACTTCAAGACCCTCGACACGACGGTGAAGGTCAGCGCCAACGAGCTGAAGATGTCGTCCTCGCTCGTCGAGAGCATGTCCACCGACTTCGACCCCGACCGCTACACCGACTCCTACCAGGAGGAACTGCAGCAGCTGATCGACGCCAAGCTCGAGGCGGGCGACGACATCGACACCGAGAAGACCTTCGGCGCGCAGGACGACGAGGACGACGACGACGAGGGCGGTGACGTGCTCGACCTGATGGCCGCCCTGCGTGCGTCCGTCGACAAGAAGCGGACAGGAGGCTCGGGGTCGCGTTCGTCGTCGACCGCACGCTCGTCGTCGGGTTCCGCCTCGGGCACGTCCGGCTCGGGCACGTCCGGCTCCGGCAGGAAGGCGCCGGCGAAGAAGGCGCCCGCGAAGAAGGCTGCGGAGAGCACGGCCGAGAAGGCTCCCGCGAAGTCGGCGCCGAAGAAGGCACCGGCCAAGAAGGCACCGGCCAAGAAGGCGCCAGCCAAGAAGCCCGCCGCCAAGAAGCAGGCGAGCTGACCGCTCCCGGGTCAGGCCGCGGTCGACCCGCCGCCCGCCAGCCGCTCGAGCGTGGTGAACACCCCGGCGTACTGCTGGCGGAGCGCTGGCCACCCGGCGCCGGTGTCGATCGACTCCGGGTCCTCGACGGGCACCGCGTACCCGTACTGCGCCCGCGGGACCGGGTCACCCGGCAACCGGAGCTCCTGGGTGAACGCACCGCTCGCGGCCTCGAAGGTCAGGGTGTGCGATGCGATGTTCCGGCCCCAGTCCGCGGACGGCCACGACATGAACGCGACGTGCCGCATCCCCTCGGCGGGATCGGTCGCCGAGACGTAGCAGCCGTGGTGGTCCTCACCCGGGGACAGGATCGTGTACGTGCCGTTGTCCCGGTAGACGAGCAGGGCCTCGGCGAAGGGCTTCGGTGCGTACATCGCGGTGTAGCGCAGCGCGTGCACGAACTGCGGCCGGCCCAGCGGGACCGTCACGAGCGCGCTGCGGGCCGGCCCTTCGCTCGGTGGCGCCTCGCCCGGGGTCGACGCCGCTGCACCTGCCGGCAGGTGGGCGACGTAGAGCAGCTCGGCGTCCTCCGTGCCGGTGCTGCGGCCGTCGTGCACGATGCGCGGCTCCTCGACCAGGGCCTGCCCCGGCCCGACGACCCGAGTGGCCTCTTCGGTGACGTGCGTCAGCGCGCCGCGCACCACGAGACCCGTCTGGCGCGCGTCGTGCCGGTGCCAGCCGGTCGACGCACCCACCGGGAGCGTCAGCCGCCGCACCTCGTACGTGCCGCCGTCGGGCCCGTCGACGGTGGCGACGAGGGTGGTGGTGGGCTCGGGATCGGTCATCGGGGTCCTCTCGGTGGCGCGTTCGCCAGATGATCGTCTTGCACCCGCCTGGGACGGCGGTCGAAGGACGACGCGGATCCGTTCAGCCGACGTGCGAGGCACGTGTCACGAGCCGGAAACACGGGTCCGGGACACTGGTCGGATGACTCCACAAGAGCCTGGGAGCCTGCAGTCGTCATCCGAGACCGCAGGCCCGCCCGTCACCGTCTCCGTCACCCGCCTGGTCGAACCCGATCGCATCCCCGAGGTCACCCGCTGGGTGCAGTCCGGGGTGAACCTGGCGAACCGCTACCCCGGCTTCCTCGGCTCGGGGTGGGTGCGTTCCACCGCGCAGTCCCGCGAGTGGCACATGCTCTACCGGTTCGCCGACCACGACTCCCTGGCGACGTGGGAGAACTCCGACGACCGGCTGCGCTGGCTCGACCTGGGCCGTGACCTGGTGGTGGAGTCCCGCGTCGAGAAGCGCACCGGCATCGAGGGGTGGTTCGACGTCCCGCAGGACGCCCCGGCCTCGAGCGCTCCCCCGCGGTGGAAGCAGTCCGTGAGCATCTGGCTCGGCTTCTTCCCGGTGAACCTCGCGTTCACGTACCTGATGGCCTGGCTCGTCCCCGCGTTCGCGCACGTCGCGATCCTGCCCCGGGTGCTCATCACGACCGTCGTGCTCACGCCGATCATGACGTTCTGGGTGCTGCCGTTCGTGACGAAGCTGATCCGCCCGTGGCTGCTCGCTCCGCCGAGGCAGCGACGGCAGCAGGACCCGCAGCCACGCGGCTAGACCGACGGGCGCTACGGGGTCCCGAGCACCGACAACTGGTCGAGCCGCTCGAGGATGACGCCCTCGCGCAGCGCCCACGGGCAGATCTCGAGGGCCGGCAGGTCGAAGATGTCCAGGCACGCCTCGGCGACGAGCGCGCCCGGCACCACCTGGTGCGCCCGGCTCGGTGAGACACCGGGCAGCGCCGCGAGCTCGTCGACCGACATTGTCAGCAGCGCGGGCAGCTTCGACCGGAGCACGTCGCCGTCGAGCACCCGCGGCACGAGCGGACCGGCACCCGAGGGTGCCGCCCCGCAGATCCGCGCGATCGACCGGAAGGTCTTCGAGGTCGCCACGGCACGGTCCGGACGTCCGGCGCGGAGCAACTTGCCGGCGTCGCGGGCGATCTCGACCCGGATCTCGTGCCGGATGCGGCGGACGTCGTCCTCGGTCGGGGTGCCCGCGGCGAAGTAGGACCGAGCCAGGCGTGCGGCGCCGATCGGCATCGACCACGCGACGTCCGGCGCCTCATCGGCACCGCCGGCGATCTCGAGCGAGCCACCGCCGATGTCGAAGACCGCCAGGCGACCGGCGGACCAGCCGAACCAGCGACGCACGGCCAGGAACGTCAGCCGGGCCTCGTCGGAGCCGGACAGGACTGCCAGTTCGACCCCGGTGGAGGCCTCGACGTGGGCGAGCACGGCCTCGGAGTTGCCGGCGTCGCGCACCGCCGAGGTGGCGAACGCGAGCATGTCCTCGCAACCGCGTTCCTCGGCGACACGGACGGCGTCGGCGACGAAGGTGGTCAGGGCGTCGATCCCCTGCTGGGTCACCGCGCCCGAGTCGTCCAGGTGCTCGGCCAGCCGCAGCGGCTGCTTGAACGAGGACGCCGGCAGCGGCGCGGCGCCGCCGTGGGCGTCCACCACGAGCAGGTGGCCGGTGTTGGACCCGATGTCGAGGACTCCCACGCGCATGGGCTCAACGCTAGTGGGCCGAGCAGTCACGCCACGGCCGGGAGGCCCGTCCTACGCCCGCAGGAACGCCTCCAGCTCGGCGGTGGTCGGGTACGAGGCCTGTGCGCCCGGCTTGGTCGCGGCGTACGCCCCGACCCCCACCGCGAACCGAGCGGCGTCGACGAGGGCGTCCCCCGCCGCCAGACGCAGCGCCACCGCACCCATGAAGGCGTCGCCGCAGCCCGTGGTGTCCACCGGCTCGACCCGCACGGCGTCGATCGACACCGGGTCGGCACCCCCGTCGTGCACGACGCAGCCGGCACCACCACGGGTGACGATCGACCGGGCAACGCCGTGGTCACCGAGCGCCGCGGCCTCGTGCTCGTTCACCAGCAGGACGTCGGTCAGCTCGAGGAGCTCGGCCGGCACGGCGCCGAACGGCGACAGGTTCGTGAGCACCGTGACCCCGGCGGCGTGCGCGGCCCGGGCGGCGGCGAGGACGACGTCGATCGACACCTCGAGGCAGAGCCCCAGCACCGCGGCGTCGGCAAAGGCGTCGGTCGGCACATCGTCCGGCGTCAGCGTGCCGTTCGCCCCGGCGGAGATCACGATGGTGTTCTCGCCTGCGGCGTCGACCGTGATGACGGCGGTGCCGGTCGCGACGCCCTCCCGGATCGCGACGTGTGTCGTGTCGACCCCCGCAGCCGCGACGGAGTCGCGGAGCAGCGCACCGTTCCCGTCGTCGCCGACCGCACCGATCATGCGCACCGTGCCCCCGAGCCTCCCGGCAGCCACCGCCTGGTTGGCGGACTTGCCCCCGGGCAGGATCGCGAGGTCGGAGCCCTGCAGGGTCTCACCGGGCTGGGGGAAGCGCGCGGTGCGGACCACCAGGTCCGCGTTGAGCGACCCGACGACGACGATGCTCTCGGTCAACGGACGGTCTCCTTCTGCGGGGCGACGGACGTGGTCTCGGCACCCTCCGGACGGGGGATGAGGAACGAGATCGCGAGCGCGACGGTCGTGATCGCGGCCCCGAGCAGCATGCCACCGGAGTAGCCGGCGGTGCCCGCGGAACCGCCGACGCCGAGCGCGATCTGCAGCGCGGGCAGGACGGCGAAGCTGACCCCGGCGCCGAGGTTGAACGCACCGGCGTTCAGGCCGGGCAGGAACCCGGGGTTCGACTCCGGCGACAGCACGATGCCCAGGCCGTTCAGGATGATGTTCGCGATGCCGGCGTAGGTGATGCCGATCAGCACGGTCGCGGTGACCAGGACCGGCAGCGAGTGCACCCCGACGAGCGCCATCAGGACGGTCGAGACGATGCTGCCGATCAGGCCGAAGCGCAGGACAGCGCGGTACCCGATGGTCGGGGCGAGGCGCCCGGCGAAGGGTCCGACGATCCAGCCGACCAGCGCGTACGGGGTGAGGAACACGAGCGAGGCCAGGTCGGGCTCCATCCCGAAGCCGGCGTCACCGTTCTGCGCGAGCGAGGTGACCAGGCCGTTGACGACCGCGAACACACCCGTCATCGTCAGGAACGTCGTCGCGAGGAGCGCCCAGGTCGCCCGGCGCTGCAGGAACCGGGTCTCGACCAGGGGCTCCCGTACGCGCGACTCGACGGCCCAGAACACCGCGAAGGCGACGAGCGCGACGACGACGCCACCGACCACGAGCACGGGGTTCGCCGCGCCGAGCTTGCCGGCCTCGTTGAACGCCGTGAGCAGCGCACCGACGCTCACCACGAGGGGCACGACGCCGATCCAGTCCATCCGGGTGCCGGCCGAGGGCTTCGACTCGACGCCCCAGACCGCGACCAGGAGCAGGGCGAGGACGGTGACGACGGCGATGACCCAGAAGATCCCGCGGAACCCGAAGTTCGTCGCGATCCAGCCGCCGGCCAGGGCGTCGACACCCGCGATGCCACCGTTCACCGCGGTGAGCAGGCCGAGCGCGGCGCCGTAGCGCTTCGGGTCGCTGATCTCGTTGCGCAGGACGAGCAGGCAGATGGGGACGACCGGACCGGTGACGCCCTGGATGATGCGGCCGGCGAACAGCATCGGCACGTTCACCGCGAGCGCGGCGACGATGCTGCCGACGAGCATCACGGCGAGCATGCCGATCAGCACGCGCTTGCGGCCGACGATGTCGGACAGCCGCGGCAGGAAGAGCGAGAACAGCGCCGCGAGCGTGAAGTACAGGGTCTGCGACAGGCCGATGGTGGCGTCGTCGGTGTTGAGCTCGCGCGCCATCGTGACGAGGGCGGGGCTGAGCATGCTCGCGTTCAGCTGGAACGCGATGCACGCGGCGAGGAGCGCGGCCGTGAGGGCGCCGATCGACTTCTTCGTCGAGGTGGTGGTCATGGGGGTTCAGCGCTCCGGGGTCGTGGTGATGCCGGCTTCGACGGCGTCGGCGGCGGCACGTGGGGTCCAGCCGGTGTCGGCCGTCTCGCCGATGCGCTCGAGGGCGTCGACGACGAGGTCCCAGAACCGGCCGTGGTCGAGCTCCATCGCGGCGCTCGTGCGGCAGTCCTCGGGTGCGGGGGCGCGGAAGTCGGCGACGGTCATGCCGAGGGTCAGCGCGCCCTGGGTCTCGACGTGGATCGGGACCTTCACGGCGCGGACGATGGTGGGGTCGATCACGTAGGCGACGGCGCAGGGGTCGTGGACCGGCGGGGCGTCGAAGCCCTGGGCGTCCTTGTAGGTCTGGCCGAAGAAGTCGAGCAGCTCGCCGACGAACGCGGCGGGGGCGGTGCCGACGTCGGCGATGCGCGAGGCGACCTCGGGGGTGGCCAGGGCCTGGTGCGTCAGGTCGAGGCCGACCATCACGACGTCCCACCCGGCCTCGAACACGATGGCCGCGGCCTCGGGGTCGATGACGATGTTGAACTCGGCGACCGGGCTCCAGTTGCCGACGTGCACGCCGCCGCCCATGAGCACGACCTGCTTGACGCGCTCGACGATGCGGGGCTCCTTGCGGGCCGCGAGGGCGATGTTCGTCAGACCCCCGGTCGGCACGAGGGTGACCGTGCCGGGCTCGTGGGCCATCACGGTGTCGATGATCAGGTCGACGGCGTGGCGCGCGTCGAGGTCGAACGACGGCTCGGGGAGCATCGGGCCGTCCAGGCCGCTCTCACCGTGGATGTCCGGTGCAACCTCGATCTGGCGCAGCAGCGGGCGGGCGGCTCCGGCGGCGAACGGTACCCCGGTGATGCCGGCGATGCGGGCGACGGCCAGGGCGTTGCGGGTGACCTTCGGCAGGGTCTGGTTGCCGACGACGGTGGTCACCGCGAGCAGGTCGATGGCCGGGCTACCGTGGGCGAGCAGGAGCGCCACGGCGTCGTCGTGGCCGGGGTCGCAATCGAGGATGATCTTCGCGGCGGGCTGGGTCGCATCGGGCACGCTGGGCGCTCCACTTCTTCGGGGAATCGAGGTGAGTGCTCGACGTGGTGAGGATCCACGGGCCGGCAGAGCGCTGGCGACGCGGCGCGTCAAGCGTTTGACATCGAAACACGTCAAACGCTTGACGTCAAGTTCGACCACCACGCTCGCTAGCATCGACGGGTGCCCTCCCCCGCCGTTCCGAGCCGTCGTGTGACCGCTGCGATGGTGGCCGAGCGTGCGGGCACGAGCATCGCCACGGTCTCCCTCGTCGTGAACGGCAAGGACCGCGGACGGGTCTCCGCCCCCATCGCCGCACGGGTCCGCGACGCCGTGGACGACCTCGGCTACGTCGTCGACCACGCGGCGAGTTCCCTGGCGCGCGGCAGCGGCGACCTCGTCGTGTTCATCGCCCCCGACCTGTCGAACCCGTTCTTCGCCGAGGTCATCCGTGGCGTCCGCGACACCCTGGGCGACCGGTTCCAGCTCGTGCTCTCCGTCACCGAGCGGGGTGCACAGCCGGTCGCGGCCGACGTCCGGCGCTTCGAACGGCTCCGGCCAGCCGGCATCCTGGTCGACGCACCGGCCGCCGACGAGCCGATGTCGGCGAGCGTCCCCGTGGTGCTGCTCGACGCCCCCGGTGGGCCCGAGGCGGTCAACTACGACCTCTCCACCGGCGTGCACGACCTCGTCGCCCACCTGCACGACCAGGGGCACCGGCACGTGGGCTACCTCGACGGCACCTCGAGGGCGGCGACGTTCGGCGTGCGCCGCGAACTGTTCGAGCAGGCCTGTGCGGAGGCCGGCATCACGGTCTCCGAGGTCACCGCCCGCGCCGACCTCACCGTGGAGGCCGCGGCCTCGGCCACCGAGCACGTCATCGAGGCCTGGCAGGACGACGACGTCACCGCCGTCGTCGCGGCCGCGGACACCCTGGCCTACGGAGTCCTGCGGGTCGCTGGCGCGCTCGGCATCGCCGTCCCCGGCGCACTCGCGGTCGCGGGCTTCGACGACCTGCCGTCGTCGTCGGTCACCGCGCCGGCCCTGACGAGCGTGGCGCTTCCCGGCGCCGACCTCGGTCGGGCTGCAGCACTGCGGCTCCTCGCGACGCTCGACGGCACGGCCGCCGAGCCCGCGGCCCTGCCGACGCGGCTCGTGCCGCGCGCGAGCACCGGCGCGTAGCGCGCCGCGTCAGCGCCCGAGCCGGGCCCGCGAAAGCGACACATCTCGCACGTCCGAGGCGGCAGGTCCGCGAAAGCGACAGTTCGACGCGGATGTTCCGCGGAGAACTGTCGCTTTCGCGAAGGAGGCGGGCTGGCCACGCGCCGTGGGCGCGGACGCGCCGGCCTGGAGGCCCGGTGCCAGCCCGCACCGCGCCTCCAGGGAGCGACGGGCGCGACCACCCCGCCATGGCGACAGATCTCGCCGCCCACCGACCGGCAGGACCGCGAAAGCGACAGATGTCCGCGGACGTTCCGCGCAGATCTGTCGCTTTCGCGAGGCTGGCTACTGCTGCGTGCGGTCCGCCGGCTCCGCCGCCGCGTGCTCCGCACGGGCCGCGCGCTGCGCCCGCTCGAGCTCGTCGGCCTCCTCGCCGCCGACGGCCTCGCCACGGGCGACCATGCCGGCCGTGTCGGAGAGCGTGATCTGCGGCAGGAAGAGCGCGAGCAGGAACGCCACCGCGATGAACGGCAGCAGGTACCAGAACACCGGTGCGAGCGAGTCGGCGTAGGCGTTCACGACGCCGTCCTGCACCGCCGGCGGCAGGCCCGCGACGGTCGACGGGTCGATGCTCCCCGCCGACGACGCCGCATCGGTCGCCGAACCACCGGCACCGCGGAACACGTCGGTCAGCGACGTCGTGAGCCGCGCGGTGAAGAGCGCGCCGAAGACGGCGGTGCCGAGGGAGGCGCCGACCTCGCGGAAGTAGTTGTTCGTCGAGGTCGCGGTGCCGACCTGCTCGGCGGGGACGGCGTTCTGCGCGACGAGGACGACCACCTGCATGATCAGGCCGAGCCCCGCACCGAAGACGAACAGGTACGCGCAGATGAGCCAGATCGGGGTGTCCGCCGCCAGCTGGGTCATCGCGAGCATCGCGATGGCCACCAGGACCGTGCCGACGATCGGGAACATCCGGTAGCGCCCGGTCTTGGTGATCAGGACACCCGAGGCGATCGAGGTGCCGATCAGACCGGCCATCATCGGCAGCATCAGCAGGCCGGAGACCGCAGCCGAGGTACCCGAGGCCATCTGCAGGAACGTCGGGACGAAGCCGATCGCGGCGAACATGCCGATACCGAGCACCAGGCCGATGCCGGTGGCCAGCAGGAAGGTGCGGTTGCGGAAGAACGACAGCGGGAGCACGGGGTCCTGCGCACGGGACTCGACGAACACCAGCAGCGCTGCCGAGACGACGAGACCGGCGAACCAGGCCCAGGTCTCGGGGGCGTCCCAGCCGTGGTCCTTGCTGCCGCCGAACTCCGAGAAGAACACCAGGCACGTGGTCGCTGCGGACATGAACAGCACGCCGAGGACGTCGATGCGCTTCGTCGCCTTCTTGTTCGGCAGGGTCAGCGCGAACCACGCCACGAAGAACGCCGCGATGCCGACCGGGATGTTGATGTAGAACGCCCAGTTCCAGGTGAGGTGGTCCACGAAGAAGCCACCGAGCAGCGGGCCACCGATGGCGGACAGGCCGAAGATCGCACCGAGCGGGCCGAGGTACTTGCCGCGCTGCGAGGCCGGGACGATGTCCGCGATGATCGCCTGCGACAGGATCATCAGGCCGCCGCCGCCGAGCCCCTGCATGGCGCGGAACGCCACGAGCTGCGTGAAGTCCGTGGCGAACGCGCACCCGGCCGACGCGATGGTGAACAGCGCGATCGCGATGAGGAACAGGTTGCGTCGGCCGAGGACGTCGCCGAACTTGCCGTAGACGGGCATCACGATGGTGGAGGCGAGCAGGTACCCGGTCGTCAGCCAGGCCTGGTGCGCGACGCCGCCGAGCTCGCCGACGATCGTCGGCATCGCGGTGGAGACGATGGTCTGGTCGAGGCTGGAGAGCAGCATCCCCGCGATCAGGGCGGAGAAGATGATCCAGATGCGACGCTGCGTCAGGAGCAGCGGGCCGTCGGAGCCTGGGCGGGCACGCTTGGTGGTGCCCGGCGCGGTGGCGCTCATGTGGTGTGTTCCCGTTCGGTCGTGGTGACCGCCCTGAGCAGGCGGAGGTTCTCGGTGAGCAGTTCGTCGAACGTCGGCCCGGTGGCCTCGTCGAAAGCGTCGTCGAAGTACTCGGTCGCGGTGGCCTTCATCAAGGCTGCCGCGGCCTCGGTGACCAGTCGCGGTCGGCGGTCGGCGGGGTCGTCCCACCCGAACCGTCGCCGCAGGGCCACGGTGATCCGGGCGAGCTGCACGTCGGTCGCCGACAGGAACCGTGCGACGAGTGCCGGCTCCCGCTCGAACACCCGGCGGACCAGGGCTTCGTCGGCGCGGGCGATGCCGACCCGGTGGAACTGGTCGATCGCCAGCGCCACGATCGAGCCGAGGGGGTCGAGCTCGCCGGGGACGATCCCGCCCGCGGCGTAGGCATCGATCGCCTCGACGTCGGCGTTGAGCTCGATGCCGAGCACGGCGTCGTCCTTCGACCCGAAGTGGTTGAAGAACGTGCGGCGCGACACCCCGACGGTCTCGCAGAGCTGCTCGATCGTGAAGCCGTGCAGCCCGTGTTCGACCGTCGCCCGACGTGCCTCGACGATCATGCGTCGGCGCAGCGCGCGGGTGCGTTCGGTGGTGCTCACCGAGCAAGAATTGCACTCTCCTGCTGAAAGTGCAATACGGGGTGGGGCCGGGCTACAGGGTCTTCTCGAAGCAGAACGACCAAGGCATCGTCGCGACGTAGGGCTCGTAGACGTCGATCTGGTCCCAGCCGGTCTTGCGGTAGAGCGCCACGGCGTCGGGCTGCTTGTCGCCGGTCTGCAGGATGAGCCGCGGGGCGCCGAGTTCACGGCCGACGCGCTCGCACTCGTCGAGCAACGCGGTGGCCGCACCCTTGCCACGCGCGGAGGCCAGCACGATGAGGCGCTTCAGTTCGACCTCGTCGCCCAGACGTCGGACGGCGATGTGCCCGACCGGCTCGCCGGACTCGTCGACGGCCAGGATCGACGTGACGACGGTCGACGGGTCGACACTCAGCGCACGTCCCCGCTCGGCGGTGACCGCCGGGTCCTCGCCGGCGTTCGCCGACCCGTAGCGTTCGTGCATCTCGTCGTCCATGCGGGCGCGGAGCACCACGCTGCGGGGGTCGTCCCAGGACACGCGTTCGATCGTGATCACGAACGTCGATCCTGGCACGGGCGACCGACGACGCGGAAACCGAGGGCGGCCGTCGGGCGGGACCGGCGCCGCCGATCGAGCGGGACCGGCGCCGCCCGTCAGTCGCGCTGGCCGAGTGCCGCGATCGGGCCCTCGCCGGCGCGGAACGCCGCGAGCACGGCCGCCGCGTCGTCGTACACCTCTGCCGCCCCGGCACCGCGGAGCTCGTCGCCGCCGATGCCGCCGGTCATCACGCCGACGCACGGTACCCCCACCTTGCCGGCGGACTCGACGTCCCACATGGCATCCCCGACCATCACGGCGTCGTCGGCGGAGACCCCGGCCTTGTCGAGCGCGACCCGGATGATGCCGGGGTCCGGCTTCGCCTGCTCGACGTCCTCGGAGCTGGTCTCGGCGGTGACCCACTCGCCCGCGTCGAGCAGGTCGCGCAGGCGGGCGAGTTCGTGCTCGGGCGCGCTGGTCGCCAGGACCACGGCGTGCCCGGCCTCGGCGACGGCCTGCAGGAGTTCGCGTGCACCCGGCAGCAGCCGGAGCCGCGGCATCTGCTCGGCGTAGTAGGCGGTGTGGAACTGCTTGGCGGTGTCGCGGGTCTCCTGGGACGCGTCCGGCAGCAGCGTCTCGAGCAGCTTCGCCGAGTCCATCCCGATCGCGCGGTGGATCCGCCAGGCGTCGACGGACTCCCCCGCCGCCAGGAACGCCCGCCACCACGCGTCGATGTGCGCGTAGTTCGAGTCGGCGAGGGTGCCGTCGATGTCGAAGAGGACTGCTGTCGTGGGTGCGTCGGCCATCACACCATGCTGCTCGGGAGGCCCGGATCGCCTCCCAGGGGCCGCCCGCGTCCGTCAGACGGTGATCGTCTCCCCCGCCGGCAGGATCAGGACGGGCACCGGCCCGAGACCGTCCGGGCCGAGGAAGCGCGCGGCGGACTGCTGGCCGAGCTCGCTCAGCATCGCCTCGTGGATCTGCACGGCCCGCTCCGGCGCCACGGCGCGCACGTAGTCGACGGCCTGGGCGGTGTTCGTCCACGGCCCGCTCGTCGGCAGCAGCAGGGTCGGCACCGGGACGCCGGGCTCGAGGTACGCGTCGCCCGGGTGGAACACCGCGTCGTCCACCAGGTAGCCGACGTTCGCGGTGGACGGGATGTCGGGGTGGATGACCGCGTGCTGCTCGCCGAAGACCCGGACGGAGAACGGTCCGACGGTGATCGTGTCGCCGGCGCGCACCGCTGCGACCCGGCCGTGGTGTTCGCCGAGCTGCTCCACGACGGTCTCCGGACCGCGGACGACGAGGTCCGGGTTCGCGGCGAGTCCCGCGCGCAGGGCGTCGATGTCGAAGTGGTCGGGGTGGTCGTGCGTGACGAGGACGCCCGCTGCTCCCCGGACGAGGTCGACGGCCTCGGGCGTGAACACCCCGGGGTCGATGACGAGGGTGACGCCGTCCTGCTCGAGGACGACGGTGGCGTGGTTGTACTTCGTCAACTCCATGCGCACAACTGTACAGCCGTGTTGTACTTCTGCGGTCGCCCAGGAGGTGAGGAGTCGTTCAGTCGGCCCGGCGCGCGACCCGCTCGAACAGCTCGGGCAGACGGCGGAGCAGCGCACGCTCCTCGGCGTCGGTCTCCTCGCGGATCGCGTCGGCCAGCCAGTCCGTGCGGGCGTCCATGTCCCGCTGCAGTGCGGCCCGGCCGGCGTCCGTGATCCGGATGACCGACGCTCGGCGGTCGGTGTCCGACGCCGTCCGGTCGACGTACCCGAGTTCGGCCAGTTCGCCGACCGTGCGGGACTGCCCCTGGTGCTTCACCCCGCGGCGGCGCGCGAGTTCCGCGATCGTCATCGGGCCCTCGCGGTGCAGGAACCCGAGGGTGGTGGTGTGCGTGGCCGGCAGCGCGTCCGCCTCGCGTCGTGCGGCACGCACGACCCGGCCGATGGACTGTCGGAGCTCCGCAGCGAGCTCGTCGATCGGGTCCATGCCCGGAACGCTACCGCGTCACGGACAGGAGGCGCGGTGCCAGCTGGCACCGCGCCTCCTGTCCGTCACGGGGTTCTGCTCAGCTGCTGCGGACGTCGTCCGCCGCACCCTGCGCGTTGTCCTTGACGTCGGACGCGGCCCCCTGCGCCTCGCCCTTGACCGCCTGCGCGGCGTCCTGCGCGGTCCCCTTGAGGTCCTGCGCGTGCTCCTTCGCTACGTCGCCGAGCTGCGAGCCGACGTCCTTCGCCTGCTCCTTGACCTCGTCGACGAGCGGTGCAGCCTTGTCCTTCAGCTCACCGGCGAGCTCTTCTTCCTTCTCGGTGGTCGGCAGGAGCGACGACACGAGCCAACCGGCACCGAACGCGATGAGGCCGACGGCCAGGGGGTTGCCCTTCGCCTTCTCGACGCCCTTCTGCGCGACGTCCTTCGCCTGGCCGGTCGCGCCCGAGGCGGAACCGGAGGCGCTCGAGCGGGCCGACTGGGCCGCGCCCATCACGGACTCACGGACGTCCTGGAACCGGCCCTTCACCTTCTCGCTCTGGCGGTGGGCGATGGACGACGGGCTGACCTTGTCGGCGAGGGCGTCGACGTCGGAGCCGAGTTCGCCGCGGGTGCGCTCGATGTCGGCGCGGATCTCGTCTGGGGTGCTCATGGCTTCCTCCCGGTGTTGGGCTTGAGTGTCTCGGGGACTTCCTTGGCGGTCTCGACCGTCTGCGGGGCGCCCTTGATCTCCTTGATCTCCTTGCGCCCGCGGACGGCCAGGATCGCGGCGACGATCGCGTAGACGACCGCGATGATCAGGGCGGACCAGGCGTTGCCGATCAGGTAACCGAGGCCCCACCACGCGGCGATCGACAGGAACAGCAGGGCGAACACGGCGGTGAGTCCAGCGCCGCCGAACATCCCGCCCGCCTTGCCGGCCTTCTTCGCAGAGTCGGTCAGCTCGGCCTTCGCGAGGGCGACCTCCTGCCGGAACAGGCTGGAGAGGTCACGCGACACGTCGGACAGCAGCTCACCGAGCGGTGTGGTCGCGGCGCGCTCCTCGGGCGTCGGTTCACCCAGGGGTGTCGCGCCGGGGACGGACTGGCTCATACGCCACTCCCCGATCCGGTGGTGCCGTCGCCGGCCTCCTTCTCGTGCTTGACCTCGGTCGCGAGCGCCTTGGTCAGGCGTCCGGCGAGCAGGCCAGCACCGGCGGCGATCGCGATGAACGTGCCGGGGCGCTTCGCGGCGAAGGTCTTCACCTCGTCGAGCAGCGAGCCCGGGTCGCGGTTTTCGAGGAACCCGGCGGCCGAGGTCGCGCGGCCCGACAGGTCGCGGACGACCTTCGAGGCGACGCCCTGCTCGTCGTCGTTCTCGGCCATGCGACCGAGCTGCTCGCCGAGGGAGCGGAGTCCGCCGGCAGCGCGCTGCTGCTGCTCGCCGGCCTGCTGCTTGAGGTTCTCGGACGCCTGGCCGTAGAGCTGCTTGGCGTGGTCGGTCGCCTCGGAGGCAACCTTCGACGCCTGCTCCTTGGCGGTGCCCGCGACGTTCGCGGCCTTCTCCTTGGCGTCGCCGGCGACGTCCTGCGCGGCACCCTTGGCCGCGTCGGCCTTGCCGGAGCCGCTGCCCGAGTCACTGCCGGAGCCGGAGCCGCTGCCGGTGCTGCCGGAGCCACCAACGCTGCCGGCGGATGCCGCGGACGGGACGGCGGGGAGCTGCTCGTCGGCCGGGACGGCGTCGAGGGGTGCGTCGAACGGCATCTCGGCGGCGCTGTCGCCGTACGGGTCGTAGGTCTGGGGTGCACCGGGGTCGGTGGGCCGCGCGGCGGGGGTACCGCTGGCGTACGACGGCACGGTCACGCCGGGGGCGACCTCGTGGCCCTCGGAGGCTGCGGTGCGGTCGTGGATGGGCGTCCCGGAGTCGTTCCCGGGTGGGTTCGTGGTCATGGTCGGCCTTCCGGTTGTCGTCGTCCCCGGCGTGCACCGGGGGCGTTTCGCCATCGAACGTGCGCGCTGCCCTCTGGGCCAGGACCCAGGAATGCCGGGAAACGCGGTCCGGCAATCCGCACAGGTGGAAGCCGGTTGGATCGACGGATGCCCCGTGTCTCGGTCGTGATCCCCGTGCGGGACGACGCCGTGCACCTGCGCCGGTGCCTCGCCGCCCTCGCAGCTCAGACCCGCCCGGCCGACGAGGTCGTCGTGGTCGACAACGGCAGCTCTGACGACAGCGCGGCGGTCGCCCGGGACGCCGGTGCGGTCGTGCTCACGGAGCCGGTGCGCGGGATCGCCCGGGCCTCGGCGCGCGGCTACGACCGGGCGTCCGGCGACGTCGTCGTGCGGCTCGACGCCGACTCCGTCCCGCCGCCGTCCTGGATCGCCGACGCGGTCCGGTTGTTGGCCGACCCCGAGGTCGTCGCGGTCACCGGTCCGGGCCGGCCGCGGAACGGTGGCGCCGTGGTGCGCCGACTGTGGAACGCCGTGTACATGGGCCCGTACTTCGTCCTGATGTGGAGCGCGCTCGGGCGTCCGCCGCTGTTCGGGTCCGCCATGGCGATGCGCCGGTCGACCTGGGCCGCGGTCGGTGGGCGAGCGCACCGCGACGACGCCGAGGTGCACGACGACGTCGACCTGAGCATGCAGCTCGACCCGGCCTGGCGGGTGGTGGCCGACCCCGTGCTCACCGTGCAGGTGTCCGCGCGACCGTTGGCGGGCCTCCCGTCCGTCTGGGTGCGGACGCGACGCGCCCTCCACACGTTCCGCGTGAACGGCCGGCGGGCGAACCCGGTGCGCCGGTGGGCGCGACGGCTGCGATCGCAGTCGCGGTCGCGGCGGTGGTGGCGCAGCCGCTGACCGACGGGGTCGGGGGACAACGAATCGGTGACGGTCTCAGCCACCGCGGCCCCCGGTCGATACGTTCGTGAGCGACGGTCACGACCTGACGCGACCGGACGAAGGGGAACCATGCGCCACACGATCACGCTCGCTGCCCTGCTGGCGGCGGGCCTCGCCCTGACCGGCTGCGCCCAGGCCGGACCGGCCGGACCGGCGAGCGACACCGCGACCACCGCAGCCGACCCGACGACGGCACCGAGCCCCACCGACACCACGACCGCTCCGAGCCCCACCGACACCGGGGCCCCGAGCGACGAGACCGTCACCGTCCCGGCCAGCTGCACCGACCTGATCACCCCTGGCAAGTGGGACAAGGCGTTCGCATCGGCACCGCTCAACGACCCGTCGGTCGTCGGCGACCCGATCGCGATCCCGAAGAGCTCGTTCACCCCGGCGCTGCAGGGCGACGGCAAGCGCCTGTACTGCGTGTGGCGGGAGCCGCAGGCCGACATCTCGTACCTGTCCATCGCGGTCGACGCCGTCGATCCGACCGCAGCCCGTGAGGCGCTCGAGCAGCTCAGCGCGAAGGGCTACGACTGCGGCGACGAGTCCGACGGGTACCTGTGCCAGAAGGTCTCGAAGAACTCGCAGTACCCGGTCACGGACGGCGACACGTACTTCACGCGGGGTGACCTCGGCATCCACATCCAGCAGTCGAACATCGAGACGACCGATCTGCTCGACGACGTCGTGGCGAACGTCTTCACGGACTGACGCAGGGGGTCACCGGGCGGGGCGGGACCGCACGTGCGCCCGCTCACCCTGCGGCCCGTACAGGCACAGCACCTCGGTGACGGAGTCGGTCACGTTGCCCATCCAGTGGGGGGTGTGGGTGTCGAACTCGGCGACCTCTCCGGGGCCCAGGTCGAGGTCGTGCTCCCCCAGCACCAACCGGAGCCGTCCGGACAGCACGTAGAGCCACTCGTAGCCCTCGTGCGTCTTGAGCGACGGCTCCCCACCCGGGGTGTTCGGCGGGAACAGCTGCTTGAAGGAGCGCACCCCGCCGGTCCGCTTCGTCAGCGGCACGACGACGCGGCCGCCGTGCACCTCGGGCTTCATGTGCACGCGCGGGTCGCCGGTCTGCGGTGCGCCGACCAGGTCGTCGAGGGGCACCTGGTACGCCCGCGCGAGGGGCAGCAGCAGTTCCAGCGTGGGCTTCCGCTGGCCGGACTCGAGCCGCGACAGGGTGCTCACCGAGACCCCCGTCTGCTCGGACAGTGCCGCGAGCGTCACGTCGCGGTGGGCGCGCAGCGCGCGCAGGCGGGGGCCGACCCCGTCGACGACGTCGGCCGTCGTGCGCGGGGCGGTCGTGTCCTGGTTGCCGTGTCCCATGTCCGCCATGTTGCCACACCGGCAAACTTCGTTGCTGTTCACGCTCGAACCGCCGCATGATCAGCGAATGCCTGCACACTTCGACGTCATCGTCATCGGCGGCTCGGCCGCCGGCCTCTCCGCCGCCCTCATCCTCGGCCGTTCGCGGCGCTCAGTGCTCGTCGTCGACTCCGGCGAGCCCCGCAACGCCCCGGCGGCCGGCGCGCACAACTACCTCGGCCACGAGGGCGTCGCGCCCGCCGAGCTGGTCCGCATCGGTCGCGACGAGGTCGCCGCCTACGGCGTCCAGGTCACGGCCGGGAGGATCGTGGCCACGTCCGCCACGACCGGTGACGGTCACGACCCGGTCGGCTTCTCGGTCACGCTGGACTCGGGCGAGGTCGTCACGGCGCGCAGGCTGGTCGTCGCCTCCGGCGCCGTGGACGTCCTGCCGGAGGTCCCGGGCCTGGCCGAGCAGTGGGGGCGCGGGGTCGTGCACTGCCCGTTCTGCCACGGGTGGGAGATCCGCGACCAGCGGATCGGGGTCCTCGTCACGACACCGAACGCCGCGCACCACGCGCTCATGTTCCGGGCGCTGAGCGATCGGGTGACCGCGTTCCTGACCGATCGGGCCCTGATGGACGACACCGCCCTGGCTGGTTTGGCCGCCCGCGGCATCTCGGTCATCGAGGGCCCCGTCGCCGCCGTGGTCTCCGAGGGTGACCGGCTGACCGGGGTCCGGCTCGGCGACGGGTCGTTCGTCGAGCTCGATGCCCTGGCCACGGCGAGCCGGCCCGAGGCGCGGGTGGGGTTCCTGTCCGGGCTCGGACTCGCCGCCACCGACCAGTTCATGGGCGACCACCGGTTCGCGACGGCGCTGACCGTGGACGCCGCCGGGCAGACCGCCGTGCGCGGGGTCTACGCAGCCGGCAACGTGACGGCCCCGATGGCGACGGTCATCGCGTCGGCGGCGGCCGGCACCCAGACGGGCGCGGCGGTGCACGGCGACCTGGTGCAGGCCGACCTGGTGGCGGCGCTGGCCGGGGTGGGCGCGGGCGCCGGTGCGGCCATCGGCGCGGCCGAAGTTTCGCGCTGAGCGACAGTTCGCGGGGCCGGGTGGGCGTGGAGTGTCGGTGAGCGCGAAACCCGGGCTCGGTCAGTCGACGCGGTAGCCGGCCTGCGCAGCCAGGAGCGGTGCGAGCGTGTACAGCTGGTCGGCGCCGATCGTGGCCCCGCGGAACCCCTCGAGCCGCTCGACCCGATCGAGGTCCGCTCCACGCAGGTCCACGTGGTCGATGCGGGTGTTCGACCCCTCGGCGGCGCGGATGCTGCTGCCGTCGAACGACACCCGCAGCAGCTTCGCGTCGGCGATGTCGAGCTCGTCGATGACGCAGTCACGGAACACCACGTCGGTGATCGTCGAGCCCCGCAGGTTCACGAACCCGAACTTCATGCCGACGAACTCGACGCCGTTCAGCCCGGAGTCGTACAGCTCCGCCGAGCCGACGCGACCGCCGGAGACCCGGACCTCGCGCCACGTGCTGCTCGATGCCCGCAGGATCGGGGCGTCGAGCGAGTCGATGATCGAGTCACGGACCCGGAGCCCACGGAAGTCCGCGTCGTCGCCTCGGAACGTGTCGATGACGCACTCCTCGATCTCCAGGTCGGGCAGTCGCTCGCCGGCCAGGTCGAGGACGTCGATGCGCTTGCCCTCGATGCGGTCACCCGTCAGGACGTCACCGGGTGCTGGCGCCCAGTCCTCGAGGTTCGTCGGTTCGGTCAGGGTGATGCGCGGGGCGTCGGTGCCGGAGGAGCGTGCCATGCCCCCAGTCTGGCGGTGACCGCCGACCCCGGGTCACGACCGGGGTCGGGTGAGGACGCTGTCCAGCCGGTAGTCCTTCGCCGGGCCGCGCGCTTCCCACCGCACCGTCCAGCGGTCTTCGTCGCCGTCGAAGGCACCCGTGTAGTCGTCCGGGGTGCAGGCGTGGGCGACGCTCGTGCCCCAGACCCAGTCGTGGAACACTCGACCGTCGGAGAAGTGCACGGTCCAGCCGCCGGCGGCGCGATGCGCCACGCCGGTACTCGTCCGCCGCAGGACAAGGGTCCGGGACACGGGCGTCGTCCGACCGTCGAAGGTCATCACGCCCGACTCGTCCCAGCGCACCTCGTCGTCACCGACCCGCGTCAGGGTGGTCTTCCCGGTGACGGTCCCCGTGGCACCGGCGCAGTGGTCGTGCACGGTGCGGTGCAGGTCCCACACCCCGAGCAGGTCCGTCGGCAGCAGCACCCGACCAGGCTAACCGCGCAGGGCCTCGGCCCGCGCGGCTCGGCGCTCGTCGTCGGTGATGACCCCGCGGGCGTGCAGCTCGTCGAGTTCGAGGAGCCGCTGTTCCGGCGAGCTCCGACGGGCACCGTGCGGGCGCCGACTGCGGACGACCGCGATGCACACGGCGACGATGACCGCGATGACGATGAGTGCCATCAGCAGGGTCCAGACGAGGTCGTAGACCGGCGGGATCAGGGGGTTCTGCACTTCTTCGGAGGCCATCATCGTCCGCGCAGCGCTTCGGCTCGGGCGCTGCGGTGCTCCTCGTCGGAGATCACGCCGCGGGCGTGCAGGTCGTCGAGTTCGGCGAGCCGCTGTTCGAGTGGCTTGTCCGGTGCGAACGTGCGGCTCTGCATCGCCTGGTACGCGATGTCCTCCTGCATGGTGAGCGGGTTCTGACCACGGTCGGCCATCCGCTTGCCGCGGTAGAGCGACAGGATGACGATCGTCAGGGTCGTGAGGATCGCCAACGCGGCGACGACCCCGAACGCGATGCCGAACCAGCCGTCGAACAGGTCGGGCATCCCCGACTCCCCCGGACCCTCGAGCTCACTGAACGCGGACCAACTGAGCACCATCGCACTCCCCCTTCTCACAACGACGAGCGAAGCGTAGCGCGACACGGGGAACACGAGCGGGCGTTCCTTCCCAGAACGCCCGCGATGGAACGTGGAAACGGGCGTACCTGGTCGGAACTTCTGACCAGGTACGCCCGAAATCACCCGGTACGCCCGATTCGACCAGGCAGCGCCAGCCCCACCAGGCAGCGCGAGCCCCACCAGCCAGCGCGCCACGCACCACCCCTGCCAGCCCCAACCCGCTCAGCCGCGCAGCGGCCCCGACCCCGGAACGTTCGCACCGTCCGCGAACCCGGCCACGAGTGCACGCAACGCTTCTTCGGAGGTGTGTCGGGCCTCCCATCCGAGCACCGACCGGGCACGGTCGGTCCGCATGATCGGCACGCCGGCCGCGATGTCGATCCACCCGGCGTCCGTCGGCTGCAACCGCAGCCGCCACGTCACCGTCACGATCCCGCGCAGCAGCCGCAGCGGGATCCGGACGGCACCGAGCATGCCGAAGGCCCGGGCCAGTCTCGGCGGGTTGAGCACGGGCGACGCGGCGATGTTGAACGCCCCCGCGGCCCGTCGGTCGACCGCGCGCCAGTAGGCGTCGGCGACGTCGTCGGCGTGCACGGCCTGGAACACGAACGGGTACGGCAGCGGCAACACGAGCCAGCGGATCCACCGCACGATCGACATCGGGACGAGGTGTCCGAGGAACAGCCCTCGGATCTCGGCGGCGGCGTCCCGCTGGAAGATCAGTCCCGGGCGCAGCCGGGTGACGGTCACGGAGGGGTGTTCGGCCTCGAACGCGCCCATGGCCGCTTCGTTGGCGGCCTTGTGGATCGAGTACGTCGCCGTCGGGATGCCGTCGGCGGGCCAGCTCTCGTCCACAGGGGTGCGCTTGCCGTCGACGTCCACTCCGCGGTAGGCACCGACCGACGACGCGACGACGACCTGGGGCACCTCGGCGCGCGCGACGGCCGCCAGGACGTTCGCCGTCCCGGTCACGTTCGTGCGGTGCTGCGCGGGGATGTCGTGCGTCGGCTGGAGCGCCCACGCCAGGTGGATGACGGCATCGGCGCCCTGGAACACGGCCGTGAGCTGGTCCACGGCGTCCGCGGCGCCGACGTCCACGGCGTGCCAGACGGCGGCGGCGTACGGCTCCGCGCGCAGGTCCGGCAGCCGCCGGGCGACGCCGACGATCTGGACGCCAGCAGCGTCACGCGCGACGTCACCGGCGGCGTGACGGCCGGTGTCCCCGTCGCCGTCAGCGCGCACAGCCGCGAGCCGGCGGAGCACCGCCGTCCCCACGTTGCCGGTCGCACCGACGACGACGATGCGCATCAGGCCGCGGCCATCGCGGGGTCGAGCACGACCTTGACGCAGTCGTCCTGCTTCTTCTGGAAGACCTCGTACATGTGCGGGGCATCCTCGAGCGAGACGCGGTGGGTGGTCAGGTCGAGCGTGCCGAGCGGGTCCGACGGGTCGGAGACGAGCGGCATGATGTCGTCGATCCAGCGCTTCACGTTGCACTGGCCCTCGCGGATGGTGATCTGCTTGTCGAACAGCGTCATCATCGGCATCGGGTCGGCCATGCCGCCGTAGACACCGCTCAGCGAGACGGTGCCGCCGCGACGGACCAGGTCGATCGCCGCGTGCACGGCGGCCAGCCGGTCGACGCCGGCGGTCTCGATCGCCTTCTGCGCGAGCTTGTCGGGCAGCAGGCCGGCGGCGCGCTGGGCGAAGCCCGCCATCGGGTTGCCGTGGGCCTCCATGCCGACGGCGTCGACGACCCCGTCGGGGCCACGGCCGTCGGTCAGGTCGACGAGCTCGGGCACCAGGTCCTTCGTCAGGTCGAACACCTCGGCACCGTGCTTCGCCCCGAGGTCACGGCGGACCTGCTCGGGGTCGACGGCGAGCACGCGGTAGCCGAGGTGCTTGCCGATGCGGGCGGCGAACTGGCCGACCGGGCCGAGGCCGAGCACGGCGAGCGTGCCGCCCTCGGGCACCTGTGCGTACTGCACGGCCTGCCACGCGGTCGGCAGGATGTCGCTCAGGAACAGCCAGCGGTCGTCGGGGGTGCCGTCGTCCGGCACGACGATGGGGCCGTAGTCGGCGTGCGGCACGCGCAGGTACTCCGCCTGGCCACCCGGGACCTGGCCGTACATCTTCGTGTAGCCGAACAGCGAGGCACCGGTGCCGTACTCGGTCACCTGGGTGGTCTCGCACTGCGACTGCAGGCCGTGCTGGCACATCCAGCAGTGGCCGCAGGAGATGTTGAAGGGGATGACGACCCGGTCGCCGACCTTCAGGTTCGTGACGCCGGATCCGATCTCTTCCACGATGCCCATCGGCTCGTGGCCGAGGACGTCGCCGCGGTCGATGTACGGGCCGAGCACGCGGTACAGGTGCAGGTCGGAGCCGCAGATCGCCGTGGAGGTGATCCGCACGATCGCGTCGGTCGGCTCCTGGATGGTCGGGTCGGGGACGGTCTCGACGGACACCTTCTCGGTGCCCTGGTAGGTCAGTGCGCGCACGTTGCGTTCCTCTCGTGGTCGCTTCGAGCCTGCCTGGAGGCACGACTCGCGTTCCCCTCCTCGGTACGCGCCCGCCCCGTGGACGCTCCCAGCCCCGCGTCCCCCTCGCGCACGTCGGCGCGGGTGGGCAGCGGTGGTCGCGACCTCATGCGAGGACGGCTGCGAGGACCCGCTCGTGTTCGTCGCGACCACCCGGTCCGGCACTGCCGGCGAGCATGATGAGCGCCTTCCACAGCGCCCAGCCCCGGGCGCGCGCCCACGTGTCGTCGTCCAGGTCGACCGCCTGCCAGAACACCCGTCGCGCCGGGCCGTCCAGCATCGTCCACGCGAGCACGAGGTCGCACGCCGGGTCGCCCACGCCGCACGTGCCGAAGTCGATCACCGCGCACAGCCCCCCGGTGTCGTCGACGAGCAGGTTGCCCGGGGCGACGTCTCCGTGGAACCAGACGGCCGGCCCGTCCCAGCGGCTGGCGAGGGCCTCGGCCCAGACCGCTTCGCACGCGCCGCGGTCGACGACGGCGCCGCCGGTCCTGCCGCTGCTGCTGCCGCCGCCGCCGCCGCCGCCGCCGAGCGTGTCGAGCGCCGTCCGCACCTCGGCGTCGTACACGGACGGGTGCTCCCCCCGGTGGAACGAGTGCGCGCCGGCGGTGGGGCCGCCCGTCGCCGGGACGCTCCGGAGCTGCCGGAGCACGGCACCGACCTCGGCAGCGAAGCGCTCGTGGTCGAGGTCGTCGAGCTGCACGGCGGGCACCCCGTCGAGCCACCGCCGCACCGACCACGGGAACGGGTACCCCTGGCCTGGTTCCCCGAGCGCCACGGGCTCCGGGACGGCGACGTCCAGCCGCCGGGCGAGGTACGGCAGGACGTCCTGCTCCTTCTCGACCGCGGGCACGTAGCCGGCCGCGCTCGGCAGTCGGACCGACAGGGCGTCCCCGAGCCGGTAGGTGCGGTTGTCCCAGCCCTGGTGGTCGACCTCGCGCACGGGCAGGTCGGCCCAGTCGGGGAACTGCTCCGCGACGAGTCGTTCGACGAGTCCGGCGTCGATCCGGGGCACCTCGGTGTGCATGCCCGCAGCCTAGGCGTCGGACCCGGCACGGCGGTGGGGCCGGCGCGCGACGGCGGCCAGCGGCGGGTCGGACCCGCACCGGGCCTCCCGGCCGCCGCCTCAGGCGGGTTCTGCCAGGGCGAGCAACGCCTCCCGCACGACCGCGAGCGCTGTCAGCCCCGCAGCCGGTCACGCTCCCCCGGCGGCAGGTGCTCGGTCGCCGTCCGGCGGGCGGCCGGGCTGAGGAACCGGCCACTCTGCTCGAGGAACGCCACGAGCGCCGCCTCGGACGCCCGCTTCCCCGTCTCGCGCAGGACCAACCCGAGCGCCGACTGCACCGTCTCGCTGCGCTCCCGCACCAGGCGACCGGCGATCCCGAGTGGCACCTCGGCGTCGCCCTGCTTCACGAACGCCAGGGTCGCGACGACCGCGATCCGGCGGACCATCGCCACGTCGGACTTCGCCAGCGCGAACAGCGGGCCGGTCGAAGCGCCCAGCAACGGTGCGCCGACGAGTTCCTCGGCCGCCAGGTCGACGAGCACCGGGTCCTCGAACCGCTCGGCCTTCGCCGCCGACAGGTACTCGTCGGTGAGCTCCGGGTCGGGGTGCGCCCGCATCGCCTGCACGAGCAGCAGGACGGCGACGAGCTTCGCGCCGTCGTCCTCGCTCCAGAGCAGCGCCGAACGCTCGCCCTCGTCGAGGTCGTGGAACTGCCGCGCGACCCTCCGGGCCGCGGCGACGTCACCGGTGGTGCGGGCGAACGCCGCCAGCACGGCCTCAGCGTCGCGCCCCGCCTGGAGGCCCGTCACGCGACCTCCCCCTCGCTCGCGTCGTTCTGTGGTGCCCTCCGACGTCCGCGGCTGAGCACGATGACCGCGACGACCACCAGGAACGCCGCGAACAGCCAGGTGCCGACCTGCGGGTCGACCAGCCGCGCCAGCACGGCACCACCCGGCGAGCACACGGCGGCGGTGATGCCGACCGTCAGGCCGACCCGCAGGTCGACCGCGCGACGCCGGAGGTTCGCGACCGTCCCGGACACCGACGTCGGCACCATCGTGAGCAGCGACGTGCCCTTCGCCAGCAGGTCACCGGCACCGAGCACGACCTCGAGCCCCGGCACGATGACGACCCCGCCGCCGACGCCGACGAGCCCGGACAACACGCCCGACAGCAGCCCGAGCAGCAGCAGGACGATCGCCTCGACGACGCCGAAGTGCACCTCGCCACCGCGGGTCGGCACCGTGGTGAACAGCGACACGAGCACGACGGCGATGAACCCGACGAAGATCCACGGCAGCGCGCGGAGCGGCAGGGCACGGAGCAGCCGGGCACCGATCGGGGCGCCGATGACGCTCCCGACCGCCAGGGTCAGGGCCGCGAGCCAGTGCACCTCGCCCTGCACGGCGTAGGTGACCGCGCCGACGACGGCCGCGGGGGCGATCGCCACGAGCGAGGTGGCCGAGGCCCGACGCTGGTCCATCTGTGCGAAGGCCATGAGCGCCGGCACCACGATGACCCCACCACCGACGCCGAACAGCCCGGACAGGACGCCCGCCAGGACCCCGATCGCCACCAACACGAGCACCGTTCCGCCGCGCTTCCTCATCCCGCCCAGGCTATCCGCGCCGCGGGCGCGCCCTCGCACCGTGCGAGGCTGCCCGCACTTGGAGTGCAGAAATGGTCGGGTCCCCGAGGGCGACCCGACCATTTCTGCTCACGAAGCGAACGTCAGCTCGCGAATCGCTGAGTAGCTTCCCGAATCGCTGCAGCGTGCAGGTAGATGTCGTCGAGGTTCTCGATCGGGTGCTTCGTCTCCGCCTTGTTTTCGTCGAACAGCCCGAGGTACTTCTGCTTCTTGCCGTTGAACCAGAGGCGCGCGATGGGCTTGCGGTTGTTGTCGTCGAGCAGGACGGCGAAGTACGACTTCTGGTCCCGGTGCGCGATGCGATCGGGCTTGACCTCGCTGCAGGCAATCGCCTTGACGATCTGGTAGCCCTCGAGTTCCTCGAGCGTGGTCTCGATCTCGGTGTCGCGGTCGAGGTCATCCTCAGCCACGGCCGCGCTCGTCATCGCTTCGGCGGGGGCTTCGGCTCCGACAGGGGCACTGTACGAAGCGCCGAGTGCCGTCTTGAGCCGGTCGTTCACCTGCTCGTTCAGGAACTGCTTCGACGCCTTCGCAACCAGCGTCGTGAACTGGGTACGGGCCTCCTGGGTGAAGCGACCGTCGTAGACGCGCGTCGTGAAGAGGCGAACGAAGTCCTCTTCCGGCTCACGGAACTGTGCGGCGATGGCTCGCTTGATGGAACCGACGTACTTGAGTTCCTCGGCGGCACTGATGACCGAGTCCAGATCGAAGACGTCCTTGGTCAGCTTGCTGAGCTCCGGCAGCAGGGTCTCGTCGATGTCGGCGAGATCGAGGACGAGGAAGGGGCGGTCGTCCATCTTGTTCGGCGCATCGAGGTCCGTGTAGAAGTTGTAGACCTCGCCGTTCGTGAGCACCGCGATGCGGGCGTTCGTGACGGAGAAGTACCGGAACAGCTGCGACGCGTGCTCGATCTTCAGGGGCTCGGTCGACTTCTTGCACTCGATGAGGATCTGCACCTCGCCGTCGCGCATGATCGCGTAGTCGACCTTCTCGCCGCGCTTCACGCCCACGTCCGCCGTGAACTCGGGCACGACCTCGAGCGGGTTGAACACGTCGTAACCCAGGATCGTCGAGATGAACGGCATGACGAACGCGTTCTTCGTCGCTTCTTCGGTCTGTATGGCCTCGCGCTGGTTCTGCACCTTCGTCGCCAGCGCAGCGAGACGCTCTTCGAACTCCATTGTTCCTCCCCTGTGGTCGCTGCAACGCTAGTTGAAGACCTGTCAACGATGGGCCGATTGTCCCGCCCCCGTTCGTGGGCTACCACGAACCGCTCGTACGGGGCGCGCAAGGAGGGTGCGAACGCTAGGACACAGCCAGGGCCGGCTCGCCCTCGTGCACGAGCTGGTGCACCCGCTGGTAGGAGACACCGAGGACGACCGCGATGTCCCGCAAGGTGAGGCCATCGTCCTTCAGCGAAACGGCGATCGCTCGCCGCAGCGAAAGGGCTCGGGCTTCCTTCGCCTCAGCCTCGGCCCGCAGTGCGGCGGCCTCTTCGAGCGAGCGCGCCAGGGCTGGTTCGAGCTCAGCGCGGATGACCACGGTGACGTCGTCCTGATCGACCTCGGCGACGAAGGCGATCGCTTCACGCTGGGCATCGGCAGCGAGGTCGAGCCGACGGACCTGCGAGATCGCGCCGGGGAACTGGTCGTTCTGCACGATCCACCAGTTGCCCTCGCGATGCGCACGTGACGTGTAGGTCATCGCCACCACCCCTTCCCGAGCTCTTGCTCGAACTGCTTGAAGAACGCCCGAGCGGTGCCGTCGGCGATCTCGGAGTGCCGCCCGACGGTGCTCCGTGTCGACCCGACGACGATGCCGGTGTGGTTCGTGAGTTCCACTTCCCGGTACTCGAGGCCGGCCGCACGCGCCGCGATCCTGATGCGCTTGAGCACGGCTTGACGTTTCACAGCGTATGTCTACTGCCCTTGATACATCAAGGCAAGCGACATAGACAAGACGGGATACCGTCCCTCTCGCACCGTGCGAGGTGGCCCGCACTTGGAGTGCAGAAATGGTCGGGTGCCCGAAGACGACCCGACCATTTCTGCTCACGAAGCGAACGACGAACCGCCCCGCGACCCCGCGACCCCGCCCCGCCCGCCTCAGCGGAAGTGCATGTTCTTCAGCGGGTCGACGAGGGTGCCGTTCCGCCGCGTCTCGACGTGCACGTGCGGCCCCGTCGACTGCCCGGTGTTGCCGGACTTCGCGATCTCGGTGCCGAGCTTCACGATCTGTCCCTGCTTCACCTCGATCTTGCTGAGGTGCGCCGTCAGCACCGCCGTCATGCCGTACGTCACGACGATGTAGTTGCCGTAGGCCGCGTCGTTCGCGATGGTCTTGGTGACCGTCCCGGTCCCGGAGCCGTACACGGCCGTCCCCACCGGCACCGGGGCGTCGGTGCCCTGGTGGTAGCGCGGGACGTGCCCGGCGCCGCGGTCGTCGCCGTACCGGCCGGTGATCTTCGTGCCGTTGACGGGCCAGGCCAGGCCGGTGACCGGTCGGCTCGACCAGACCCGGGTGTCCTTCGCGCCGTAGAGCACGACGTTGCCGTCGACCTGCACGAGCAGGTTGCCCGACCCTGCGGTGCTGGTGCGCGAGCTCCAGAGCGCGACCTTCTTGCGCGACGCGTCACGGGTCCAGATGACGAAGTTGCCCTTGGCCTGCAGCTCGCCCCAGGCGCCCGGGTGTCCGCCGGTGCGCGACTGCCAGACGACGCGACCACTGACCTTCTGCACCAGGTTGCCGTCGGTGCGCATGTTGAGGATGCGTGTGTTCGAGGTGTCGGATCGCAGCACGGTGCCGCCCAGGATGGTGTTCCCCGACGGGACGCGGTCCTGGTAGCCGTTCCAGCTCACGACGACGGTCTTGCCGGCGAGCAGCGCCATCGTGCCGTCGGCGCGCACCTTCAGCGCCGTCGAGTTCACGGTGCCGGCCGAGGCCCATCGGGCCACACGCTTGCCGTTCTTGGTGATGTCGAGCGCGCGGTTCTTGCCGACCACGGCGATCGCGCCGGAGTTGCCGGCGGTGTTCGATGCCCACAGCACACGGTTGCCGATGCCGTACTCGACCAGGTTGCCGTCGCCCTGCATGATGAGCTTGAACTGGCCGTTCGGCGACGTGACCTGGTCGCCGGGCAGGATCTTCGTGCCGGCCGGGGCCGAGCCGACCCAGACCGCAGAGGCCGCTGCCGGTTCGGCTGTCGCCACGAGCGCCCCGGCCGCCAGGGCCAGTGCCGTCACGGCGCCGGCGATGCGTGGGAGTCGGCGCGCACGTGCGACGGTCGACGGAGTGGTGGTCATGGATCCCCTGCCCTGGAACCGACCGTGCGAGCGCGCGGTCGTTCGGCGCTCGCCCTGCACGAGTCGCCGAACGATGTTCGCTTTTCTGCGCGGGGTGCACAACCCCTTGGACGGGGGGGTGTACAGCACGGAGCCGATCGCCGCGGGACAGGATGGGACCATGTCGACGCCGAACCCCGCCTTCGTCCCGCCCGCTGCGCAGACCACCCGTCCGGACCTGCGGGGCACGTTCGGGATGGCGGCGTCGACGCACTGGATCGCGACGGCGACCGCCCAGTCGGTGCTCGAGCGCGGAGGCAACGCGTTCGACGCGGCCGTGGCCGGGGCCTTCGTCCTGCAGGTCGTGGAGCCCCACCTGAACGGCCCCGGGGGCGACCTGACGGCGGTCTTCGCGACGGCGGTCAACCCCGTGCCGACGGTGCTGGTCGGTCAGGGTCCCGCGCCCGAGGGCGCGACCCCGGAGCACTACCGCGCCGAGGGCCTCGACCTGGTCCCCGGCTCCGGCGCGCTGGCCGCGACCGTCCCCGGCGCGGTCGACGCCTGGCTGCTCCTGCTCCGCGACCACGGCACGTGGGAACTGGCCGACGTCCTCGCCCCCGCGATCGGGTACGCCCGCGACGGCCACCCGGTCGCACCTGCGGTGGTCCGGACGATCACCGCCGTGCGCGGCCTGTTCGAGCAGCACTGGCCCACCTCCGCCACGCAGTGGCTGCCGGGAGGCACGGTGCCGGTCCCCGGGGACCTGGTGCGCAACGACGCACTCGCCGCAGTGCTCGACCGGCTGATCGAGGCCGGCGCCGGTGCCGGCAGCCGGACCGGCCGCATCGATGCGGCCCGGTCCGAATGGGCGGAGGGGTTCGTCGCCGAGGCGATCGACCGGTTCGTCCGCGAACCGCACCGGCACGCGTCGGGCACCGACCACGCCGGGGTCATCCGGGCGTCCGACCTGGCGGCGTTCCGCGCGTCGTACGAACCCGCGACGACCGCCGAGTTCCGTGGCTGCACGATCGCCAAGACCGGACCGTGGGGCCAGGGTCCGGCGCTCCTCCAGACGCTGCGGCTGCTCGAACCGCTCGACGACGCCCTGCTCGACCCGTCGACCGAGCTCGGCGCGCACACGATCGTCGAGGCGCAGAAGCTCGGCCTCGCCGACCGCGAGGCGTTCTACGGCGACGGCGAGGTCCCGATGGACGTCCTGCTCTCCGACGCCTACGCCGACGAACGTCGTACGTTGATCGGCGAGCGTGCTTCGGCCGAGCTCCGACCCGGCACGATCGCCGGGGTCGAGCACGCGCTGCCGCCGGTCCGGACCTCGTACGACTCCGCCGGGTCGGTCGGGGTGGGCGAGCCGACCGTGCAGGTCGCCCGCGCGGCCGAAGCCGACACCGAGGTCCCGCCCGCCGCTCCGCTCGAGGACCGCGGCGAGCCGTTCGTCACCCCCGACGGCGAGACCCGCGGCGACACGTGCCACATCGACGTCGTGGACCGCTGGGGCAACATCGTCAGCGCGACCCCGTCCGGCGGGTGGCTGCAGTCGTCGCCGACGATCCCCGAGCTCGGGTTCTGCCTCGGCACCCGACTGCAGATGACGTGGCTCGAACCGGGCACGGCCTCGACCCTGCGGCCCGGCGAGCGCCCCCGCACGACGCTGACCCCGACCCTGGTGCTCCACGACGGGCAGCCGGTCGCCGCGCTCGGTTCCCCCGGCGGTGACCAGCAGGACCAGTGGCAGCTGCTGTTCCTGCTGCGCTGGATCGTCGGCGGCTACTCCCCGCAGCAGGCCATCGACGCACCGGCGCTGCACACCACGTCGTTCCCGGGGTCGTTCTGGCCGCGCACGTGGGAGCCCGCCGGACTGGTCGTCGAGGACCGCCTGGGCGACGAGGTCATCGCGGCGCTCGAGGCCCGCGGACACGTCGTGACCCGCGGCGGTGACTGGAGCCTGGGCCGGCTGTCGTGCGTCACCCGCGACCCGGACACCGGGATCCTGGGCGCTGCCGCGAACCCGCGCGGCGCGCAGGGCTACGCCGCGGGACGCTGACCGGCGCCCGTTCCTTCCCAGAACACCCGCACTGGAAAGTGGAATCGGGCGTACCTGGTCAGAACTTCCGACCGGGTACGCCCGATTCCGTCAGGTACACCGAACCCATCAGGCACGCCCGAATCGACCGGGTACGCCCGGTTCAGAGCGTCGGGACGACCACCGCGCGACCCGAGAGTTCGCCGGCCTCGAGCTTCCGGTACGCCTCGAGCGCGTCGGACAGCGCGTAGCGCTCGACGTCGGGGACGATCTGCCCCGCGCGGTACATCGCGACGACCTCGTGCAGGTCCTCGATGGTGCCCCAGTAGGTGTTCGTGATCGTCGACTCGTACGGCGTCGCGAAGAAGTTCCACTCGGTGGTGCCGCCCGCGATCCCGACGACGGTGAACCGCCCGCCGACCGCCATCGAGGCCTGCGCGACCTTGATCGTGGAGGTGGCTCCGACGAAGTCGAAGGCCGCGTCGACGCCACGTCCGCCGGTGATCTCGCGGATGCGCTCGGCCTGGTCCGGGCCGCCGGGGACGGTGATCGCGCCCCGGGCTGCGGCGCGGTCCATCGCGTCCTGCTTCATGTCGGTCGCGATGACCGTGGCGCCGGTGAGCGCCGTGAGGATCTGCACGGCGATCTGCCCGAGGCCACCGAGCCCGACGACGAGCGCGAAGCGACCGCCACCAGCCAGGTTCGGCAGGGAGTTCTTGATCGCGTGGTACGGCGTGAGCGCGGCGTCGCTCAGCGGTGCGGCGGCGATCGGGTCGGCGTCGCCGAGCGGCACGAGGTTCCGCGCCGGGACGCTCACGTACTCCGCCATGCCACCGTCGCGCCCGAGGCCGATCCCCATGTAGGGGTTCGTCGCGGCGTTCTCGCAGTAGGTGTCCTGCCCCTTCGAGCAGTACGAGCAGTGCCCACAGCCGACCGGCCCGTAGACCAGGTAGGCGTCGCCCTCGGCGAAGCCGGTGACCCCGTCACCGACGGCCTCGACCCAACCGGAGTTCTCGTGGCCGAGCACGAACGCGGGCGCCTGGGCTCCCGGCTGCCCCTGCTGGAACTCGCGGTACACGGCGACGTCCGAGTGGCAGGCACCGGCGCCGGCGACCTTGAGCAGGACCTCACCCGGACCGGGTGCGGGCTTCGGGACCTCGGTCAGGGACGGGAAGGTCTGGTACTGCTCGAACACGACGGCGCGCATGGGGTTCTCCTTTGATCGCCCTTCACGCTACACCTGTCGCCGAGGACGACATGTGTCGCCCAGTTGCGTCGGACCCCCGCCCTCCCGCGAACAATCCGCGGTCGAACCGTGCCCCACCAGGGCGCGACGACCGCGCCACCATGACACCCAGCACGACCGCGCCGAGCGGTCCGGTGAAGACGAGGAGCAGGATCCACAGACCGCTGTGGTCCCGGTCGTGCAGTCGCCGCACGAGCAGCGACCACCGGGGCACGATGGTCAGGATCGTCGGGACGAGGATCGCCAGGTCCCACGCGTCCGGCCAGACGTCCCGCCCACCGCTGCCCCAGCCGAACCACCCGTCCCGCCCGCGGTCGATCAGGTGGAACGAGACCCGCGGTGACGGGACGACCCCGAACGGGTCCACGTACATCTCCCATCGCCCTCCGGTCCCGTGCGCGCCGACGACCCAGAGGGCAACCCCGACCAGCGCGAGCTCGAGCGCGATCACCCACCAGAACTCCGAGCGACTCGCCCGCCCGTGGAACCGCCACCCCTGCGTCCAGAACCGGAGCCAGGCGACCACCGGGTTCGCCACGTCGGCCGGACCCTGCTCGAGCACGGACTCGCGGAAACCCGTCACGCTGCTGTCCCCCATGTGCCAGATCGTAGGGCAGACCTGCGTCTTCGCCGTGAGCCCATTGCGAGAACGGTCGTTCTCCGATTGACTCAGGAGCGGTGGTCCCGTTCGGGGCCGCTCCCCCACACGAAAGGAGCGGGCATGCCCACTCGCACCGCACGCACCGCCTGGAACGGCGGCCTCGAGGACGGTTCCGGCCAGGTCGAACTCTCGAGCTCGAAGGTCGGCACGTACGACGTCTCGTTCCCGAAGCGCACCGCCGAGGACGCCGGGGGCACCACGAGCCCCGAGGAGCTCATCGCCGCCGCACACTCCGCCTGCTACGCCATGCAGTTCTCCGCGGTCCTCGGCGAGGCCGGCGGCACGGTCGAGGCCCTCGACGTCAAGGCCGACGTCTCGCTCGGCCCGGACCCGGCCGGCGGCTTCCGCCTCACCGGCATCGTCCTGACCGTCAGCGGCGAGGTCTCCGGCATCGACGAGACCGCCTTCCTCAAGGCCGCCGAGGACGCCAAGGCGACCTGCCCCGTCAGCAAGGCGCTGACCGGCGTCGAGATCACGCTGCACGCGACCTTCGAGCAGTAGGCGCGGGACGTAGGAGCGTCACCACCTGACGGACGGGAGGCCCGTGGCGACCCCGCCACGGGCCTCCCGTCCGTCGTCCACCTACGCTGGGTGCCGTGCCCCGCTTCCTCGCCACCCCGACCCTCGTCGCCCTCTGGCTCGGCCTGCTGGCCGTCGTCCTCGGGATCGTGTTCGTGCTGACGACTCCGACCTTCACATTCGGCTTCGCAGCCTTCGCCCCGCTGTCCGACTACGCGTTCGTCGCGGGGAGCCGCCCATGGCAAGCGACGGTGGGACCGGTCCTCGTGCTGGTGGGCGCGGTCGTCGCGGCGTTCGCCCTCGGTCGTCTGAGCACGCGCCGCCGGGGCTGATCCGAAGGCGTCCAGCGGACGTCCGGACTCGGCCGCCGTCGACTGGCACCATGGCGTGATGGCCGAGCAGCACCCCCCGGGCCCGCACAAGCCGGGCCGCCCACCCCGGCCACGACGCCGCAGCCTCGCGCAGCACGACCTGCGCGACGCACGAGCCCGCCTGCGCGGGACGATCTACGAGCACGTCGAGCCCGACGCCAAGGGGCGCGACCAGTACACGGCGACCCAGATCGTCGACTTCTGCCTCGACCTGGCCGAGGTCATGCTCGCCTCGGGTGCCGACACCCGTAGCGTCGAGACGGCGGTCGTCGCGGTCTCGACGAAGTGGAACCTCGCGCCGCTCGACCTCGACTTCTCCGGCAGTTCGGTGACCATCCAGTACGCCCCGGCCGACGTCCCGCCGCTCGTCAAGGTCCGCACCGTGCGGTCGGACGGCTCCGACCTCGACAAGCTCGCGCGGGCGAACCAGATCGTCGACGACCTGATCCACGACGACCGCGACATGACCTCGGCGGTGAGCGCCCTGGTCGCCGTCCTGCGACTCCCGCCGCGGTGGCCGATGTGGCTGTCCGACGTCGGCCTGTCGATCCTCGGCATCTCGATCGCCGTGCAGGCCGGAGGCGGGTGGCGGGCCGGACTCGGGGCGTTCGTGCTGATGCTCGGGATCATCGTCTCCGGGCGCTGGCTGACCGACCGGGGGTACCCGCAGTTCTTCGTGTCCGGGGCGCAGGGCGCGGTGGCGTCGGCGATCGGCACGCTGGCCATCTGGGCCGGCGTACTGAACGCGAACGGCGCCGCGACGATGGTCGCGGCACTCGTGGTGCTCCTGCTGCCGCACCCGTCCCTGGTGACCTGGGCGCAGGACGCCATCTCGGGGTTCCGGGCGATGGCCGTGGCCCGGGCGTTCTACATCGGGCTGGTCATCGCGGCGATCGTGGTCGGGGTGCCGGCCGGGATCGCGATGACGCACTGGCTGCGGATCGAGGTCGACCCGTCCGGCATCGTGACGCAGACCCTGCCGCTCTGGGCATCGCTGTCGCTGACCGTGGTGTCGGCGGGCGCGAACTGCTTCGTGCAGCAGGCGAGCGCCCGCGTGATCCCGGTCGCCGTGGTGTTCTCGGTCGCCGCCGGTGCCGCGCTGTGGGCGCTGCGGCAGGCCGGGCTGCCGCTCCTCGGGGCGACGTTCCTGGCGGCGGTGCTGCTCGGGGTGCTCTCGACCTACGCAGCCGTCCGGATGCGCACGGCCGTGGCGGCGATCGCGGTGCCGGCGTTCTGCGGGGCGCTGCTGCCCGGTGTCGCCGTGTCGAACGCCCTGCTGAACTTCATGTCCGGGTCGTCGAGCGCCGCGCTCGACTTCGTGGCGGCGGTGTCCGTGGCGCTCGGGATCGGCGCTGGCCTGGTGCTCGGCGGGCTCTTCGCGACGCCCGGTGCCCGTCGAGCGCTCCGCCGGACGCGTCGGGTCGTCGTGCACTCGGTCCACAACGACACCACGGCGCTCCGCGTCATCCGTGACACCGGGTACGACCCCGGCGACGGTTCGGTGCCGCGCGGGTCGCGCTCGGCCGGCGCTTCGTGAGCCGCTCGGCCGGCACCTCCCCGTAAGGCGCTTCGTGAGCAGAAGAGGTCGGGTGCGACGCACGCACCCGACCTCTTCTGCTCACCGAGTGGGCGTACCGCGCTCAGCCGGCGTCGGAGACCGCGCTCGACACCGCGGTCGGGGCGTCGTACTCGCCGTCCGGGATCGCGCGGAGCGCCTCGAGGACGTCGTCCGGGGCGCCCTCCTGCTCGGCCGTCGAGACCACGTCGTCCTTGGACGCCGGGTAGTCGATGCCGCTCAGGTACTTCTGGACCTGGATGGGGTTCGGTGCTGCCATGTCGGTTCCTTCCGTCAGGTTGCGCCTCCCGGAGTACCCGCGGGGCGCTGCACGACGACGCAAGGAACGCGCTCCGCGGACGAACCGCCGGTCAGATCTCCCAGCTGCCCGAGTCGTCGTCGTCCCACATCGCCAGACGGCGGGCGGCCTGCGGCTCGTACCGCTCCATCCAGCCGCGCTCGAGCCGGGCGACCGCGCGGTCGAACGCCGCCACCAGGTCGAGCTCGGCGCGCAGCAGGGCCTGCAGCTGCAGCCCCTCGTACAGGGCGATGAGCTGCTCGGCACCGCGGCGCGGGTCCATCGTGTGCGGGGCGCGGCCGATCGCGACGTCGTGCTCCAGGCCGCGCTTGATCTGCGCGAAGAAGAGCTGGTACCGCGACCGCAGGTAGGTCGCCATCGGGTGCGCCGGGTTGCCCGCGACGGACAGCAGGGCGACGAGCAGGCGCATCAGGGCCGGGTCCTCGGCGTTCGAGGCGACGATGGCGCGCAGCAGGTCCACGGTCGAGCCGTCACCGACCTCGTGCGTGACCTCGTCCATCCGGGCACCGTTCCAGCGGTCCAGTGCGGCGAGGACCAGGCCGTCCCACGACGGGAAGTGCTGCTCCAGCTCGGCGACGCTGATGCCCATCCGCTCGGCGACCTGCACCGGCCGGGCCTCGTGGAAGGGGACGTCCCGGAGCAGGTCGACGGTGGCACCCACGATCGTGATCCGCAGGTGCAGCGTGGCCGCCGCGGCCGCCGCGGCCTGCGTGTCGGCGCTGGTGTGTTCGAGCATCGTGCCCTCCGTCGTCCCCGGACGTCCTGTCCGTGTCGCCCCGGATCCGGGGTACCTCCATCCAAACGCAGAACGGGGGACATAAGAATCCCCGGTACGGGTGTCGGCACAAGGGGGGACAGACCACGACGTCGAGCCGGTTCGCGGTCGTCCGTGCGACCATGCGGGCATGACCCCGAACGACCCCACAGCGCAGGGACTCGCGACCATGGCCTCGACCGGCTTCGAGTTCGGCGGCGAGCCCGACCAGGTGGCGCACGACGTCCGGGCCATGTGGGAGCAGCTCGGACGGCCCGTCGGTGCGTTCGAGGCGGCGGCCCGGGCCATCGCCGTGCTGCCCCAGCGCCCCGAGGTGCCGATCGCCGACCAGGCCCGCCGTCGCGCGTTCGAGCAGGCGATCGGCATCAACCCCGTCGAGGTCGAGCTGGCCGCCGCGATGTCGGCGCGCGAGCTCCTCGAGCGGATGGCGCGCTCCGTCAGCTGCTGACGCGACCAGGCGCCGTAGGCCCGGCCACACGGACGACGGGAGGCGCGGTACCCACCGGCACCGCGCCTCCCGTCAGAGCCCCGTCAGGAACAGGCGCCCTACGGCGTCGGCATCCCACCGTCGACGTGCAGCGTCTCGCCCACGACGTACGACGACTCACCGCTCGCCAGGAACACGTAGGCCGGCGCGAGCTCGGCCGGCTGGCCCCAGCGGCCCAGGTAGGTCTGCTCGCCCGCGCTCGGCAGCGCCTCCGGCGGCTGACCGCCGGCCGGCTGCAGCGGCGTCCAGATCGGGCCAGGGGCGACCGCGTTGACGCGGATCCCCTTCGGCGCGAGCTGCGCGGCCAGGCCCTTCGCCATGTTGTTCACGGTCGCCTTCGTGGCCGCGTAGTGCACCAGGTGGGGCGACGGGGCGTACGCCTGGATCGACGTCGTGTTGATGATCGTGGAGCCGGGCTGCAGGTGCGGCACGGCCGCCTTCGTGATCCGGAACGTCGCGTAGGCGTTCGTCTTGAAGGTCTCGTCGAACTCCTCGTCGGAGATCTTCGTGATGTCGTCGACGTTCTGCTGCTTGCCGGCGTTGTTCACCAGGATGTCGAGGCCACCGAGCTGCTCGACCGCGTCGGCGACGAGCTGCTCGCAGACCTCGAGCGAGGTGATGTCGCCCGGCAGTGCGACGGCCTTGCGTCCGGCGGCCTCGATGAGCCCGACGATGCGGTCGGCGTCCTCCTGCTCCTCGGGCAGGTACGAGATCGCGACGTCCGCACCCTCGCGGGCGTAGGCGATCGCCACGGCGGCACCGATGCCGGAGTCGCCACCGGTGACGAGCGCCTTGCGGCCGGTCAGACGACCCGAGCCGCGGTAGGTGTCCTCACCGTGGTCGGCGGGGACGTTCTGCGCCATCTCCGCGTCGGTGCCGGCACCCTCGAGGTACTGCTCGTCGGGCTTCTTGTCGGCGTACATCTTCGTGGGGTCCTGCATCACGTACTGGTCAGGCCCGGTCTGGTCGTTCTGCTGGTCCGTCATGCCGCCGACGGTACGCAGGGGGTCGCTGCGGGCCGTCCAGGAGGCTGTCCCCCGTTGCGCGGAGCGGCCTGCACCCGCCGGCCGCACCACTCCAGGGCCGCAGGTGCGTGATCCTCGTTTGTCACGGTCCGGTGACGGGCAGGCTCCGATTCGGTAACACCTGTCGTTCTGTTCCGATCGAGGCCCTACCGTCGAACGGTGACTCCTCGGACCCTGCTGGCGCTCGGCGCCGCCGTGCTGGCCTTCTCGGCCAGTGCGCTCGCGTTCGACGGCACCGCCGGGCTCGGGGCCGACGTGGCCGTGGCCGCCGAGACCTCGCACGACGCCGCTCCGGTGCATGTGACGAAGGCGGAACTCCGCCGGGTGGACTCGATCGAGCTCGACGCCGAGGCACTCGTGCTCCGGAACGGCGACGACACCGTGGTCGAGTCCTCGATGCGCGACTCCGGTCTGACCGTGAGCGTCCTGAACCGTCTGCTCGGCACACCGTCCCGCACGCAGACGGCCGAGGGAGACGGCGGGGCGTGCTTCCCCGCCGGCACCACCTACACCTGGGGCGGCGCCATCCGCGTCGCAGCCCTGACGACCGACGCGGCGGCCGGCAACGCCGTCGAGATCCGGGTGCTGCGCGACTCGGTCCGCAGCGTGCTCGGCCGGCAGATCGAGCTGACCGGCCCGGGCGGTGTCCGGGTGGGCGACGACATCGCGGACCAGATCGCCGACGCTCCCGGTTCGGAGCGGGTGTCCTACGGCTCGGACGACTCGCGCGCCTGGCAGCTCCTGCTCCGCGAGGGCTGGGCCGACCGGCACGACGAGGACGACGACGACGAGTCGAGCGAGCACTCCGACGACGCCGGCACCAACGGGGTCTCCGCCCTGACGAACGAGACGACCGTCACGGTGCTCGGTTCACCGATGCCCGTCCACGCGCAGCGCAGCTGCTGAAGCGACTCAGACCCGCAGTGTCGCGATCACCGGGAAGTGGTCGCTGGCGAACCAGGTCTCGGGGCCGTCGTGGTCGATCACGACGCGGTCCACCGCGCTGACGTCGCGGGTGAGCACCCAGTCGATCCGCTCGCCCGAGTCGACCGGCGGCTGCCAGTCGTTGAAGGTGGCTGTGCGGTCGGCGGGGTCCCCCGCGGCGAGCCAGGCGTCGGCGAACCCGGCCTCGGCGAACACCCGCGAGGCCGTCCCGCTGCCCGCGGGTTCGTTGCAGTCCCCCGCGAACACGACCGGGCCGGTGGTGCCCGCCAGTCGTTCGGCGATGAGCGCGGCACTCCGGCCCCGGACCTCGTCTCCGTGCGCACCGGGCTCGTGGTCCAGGTGCGTGGTGAGCAGCGTGAACGCGGGCCCCTCGGCGTCGAGGAACCGGGCGTGGTTCGCGATCCGCGGGTACAGGCTGCCCCAGGTGTTCGAGACGGGCTCGTCCGGGGTGTCCGACAGCCAGAACGACCCCTCGTCGGACGGACGGAACCGGTCGCGGCGGTAGAAGACGGCCGCGTGTTCGCCGGCGTCACCGCCCTCGCGCCCCTGTCCGACGTCGGCGTGGTCCGGCAGGCCGGCACGCAGGTCGTCCATCTGGTGCGCGAAGGCCTCCTGCACGCACAGCAGGTCGGGGTCGTGCCGGCGGATCAGGTCGAGCACGACCGGCAGGCGGGCCGGCCAGTCGTGCGCGGGGTCCGGGTTCTTGATGTTGTAGGTCATCAGGACGATCGGGCGTGCGGCGCTGGTCACACCGTGAACCTACCGACCGGTTGCCCGGCGGGTTCCCATCAGTTGATGCAGGTGCCCTCGGTGCCGTAGTTGTGCACGTCGGTCGACTTGGCCGTCGGCTCCTTCGCGGGCTTCTTCGTCGGCTTCGAGCCGGTGCTCGAACCGCCGGTCGACGGCGTCGAGGCCCCGGCGCTCGGCTCGGTCGCGATCGGCTTCGCGGTCTTGCCGTCGGTGCCGAGCACGAGCGTGACACCGGTGACCGCACTGGTGCGGACGGCGACGGCACCGGGCACCACGGACGCGATGGCCTTCGCCTGCGACTCCTGACCGGCGGGGTACTGCACCTGGGTGGTCTTCGTCGTCGCGGACGAGCCGGCCGGGGCGACCTGGAAGCCGCGGGCGGTCAGGACCTGCCCCGCAGCCGTCGCAGCGCCCTCGACCCCGCTGCCGTTCAGCACCGTGACCGAGGTGTTCGCCGGCTGTGCGCGGCCGGCCTTCGTGTACGCCTCGGGTTCGCCGACCAGGCCCTGCACGAACGCGGGCAGTCCGACGGTGTCGACCTCGACGATCGACAGGGCGGAGCCGTTCACGTAGATCGTCGGCGTGCCGAGCGTCGGGATCGTGGCGGACTGGATGTTGCCGGGCCGCAGGTTGCGCATCTGTGACGCCAGGTCGATGAGGTCGGTGTCGGTCTGGATCGATCCGCCGACCGCCTTGAGGATGTTCCCCATCTTCACCGGGTTGAGCAGCGTCCCCGCCGACGTGACCTTCCGGGCCTCCTGCGACAGGAAGTACTGCTGGCGGACGTTGCGGTCGAGGTCGCCGTTCGGGAGGCCGTGGCGCTGTCGCACGAAGGACAGCGCCTCCTTCGCGTTGAGCGAGGACTTGCCCGCCGGCAGGTCGACGCCGGAGTACGGGTCGCTGGTCGCCTGGTTGAGGCAGACCTGCACCGGGCCGAGTTCCTTGACGACCTGGTAGAAGCCGAGCAGCGAGACGCGGACGTAGTGGTCGATCTGCAGGCCGCTCAGGTTCTCGATCGTCTTGATGAGCATCTTCGCACCGCCGGTGTCGCCACCGCCGTTGAGCGTGCCGTAGTAGAAGGCGCTGTTGAGCTTGCCCTTGCCGACGTCCGGGATGTCGACGTACGAGTCACGGGGGAACGAGATCATCGTCGCCTGGCTGCCGTCGGCGTTGATGTGCAGCACGATCATCGTGTCGGTGTTCGTCGCACCACCGTCCGACGTCGTGCTGAGTTCCGCCATCTGCTCGGGGGTGGCGTTCTCCGGCCGGTGGTCGTCCCCGACGAGCAGGATGTTCTGCGCCTTGCCGTCGACGTCGTCCTTCGTGTCCTTCTTGCCGGTGATCGCGTTGACGATCGTGACACCGTCGGACAGCTGGTTGTACGCGTACCCGGCGTACCCGACGCCCAGCAGCAGGGCCATCGTGAGCACCCCCGCGACGGCCGGGAACACGACGCCTGCGCGTCGCTTCTGGCGCCCGTGGCGCGGCGTCGCAGCACCGCGGTGTGCGGGCTCGGTCGTCTGCTCGGGTTCGTTGCTCACCGGGAAACCATAACCGCCACGCGGGGAACGGACATGGGATGCGCCTGGAAGGTCACCCCGTACTCGCCGTCACCCCGTGACGGGCTGGAGGCCCGTGGCGGCGTCCCACGGGCCTCCAATCCGGCTCCTGGTCGCGCTAGTCGCGCGACGGGAGCAGGTGGATCGCCTCCATGGCGAGTTCGGCAGCGATGGGGTCCTTCGCGACGACGGCGTCCTTGAGCTTCGTCAGCTCGGGCAGGATCACATCGGCCGGCAGGAGCTCGGCGAGCTCCGGCACGCGGAGCTTGAAGGAGAGCCCGTCCGTGGTCGAGTTGCAGAGCTGCACGAGCGACGGGTTGCCGCACGCGTCCGCCCACATCGAGTAGATGCCGGCTCCGTCGCGCGCGACCTGGTCCTGCTCGTCGGCGCTCACCCGCGCGTGCACGTCGTCGAGCATCTTCACGATCTTCTTGCGCTGCGCGTCCGTGAACCGGGGCACCGCGAGCCGCACGACGCCGCCGTAGATCACGCCGAGGGTGCGGTACGCGTCGAGGAGCTCCCCCTTCGTCGGCGCCGCGACCCGGGTGTAGCGGTTCGGCGCCATCTCGATGAGGCCGGCCCGGGCGAGTTCGGCGAGGGCTTCGCGGATCGGCGTCCGGGAGACCCCGAGCCAGGCGATCAGGTCGTCGTCGTTGAGCCGTTCCCCGGGCTCGAGCGTGCCGTCCATGATGGCGTCGCGGATCTTGTCCTGCACCGTGTCACGGAGGAGCTTGCGCTCGGCAGCGGGCTGCGTCGAGGGAACTGGCATGGGTCCAGCGTGTCACATGTCAGGGTTCGTGCGCGAGAGGCGCGACGGCCACCAGGCGCGGTGCCCGAGGTCGTAGGCCAACGCCGGCACGAGCAGCGAACGGACCACGATCGTGTCGAGCAGGACACCGAACGCGACGACGAACGCGATCTGCACGAGGAACAGGATCGGGATCACGCCGAGGGCGGCGAACGTGGCGGCGAGCACGACGCCCGCCGACGTGATCACCCCGCCGGTCACGCCGAGTCCGCGCAGGACACCCTCGCGTGGACCGTGCCGCAGCGCCTCCTCACGCACTCGTGTCATGAGGAAGATGTTGTAGTCGACGCCGAGTGCCACCAGGAACACGAACGAGTACAGCGGCACGCTCGGGTCCGCGCCCGGGAAGTGGAACACGTGGTCGAAGACGAGCGCTCCGACACCGAGGGCCGCCGCGAAGGACACGATCACGCTGCCGATCAGCACGAGCGGCGCGACGATGCTGCGGAGCAGGAGCATCAGGATCAGCAGGATCACGACGAGCACCACGGGGATGATCAGCGTGCGGTCACGGATGCCGGTGTCGTTCGTGTCGACCGCCGTCGCGGTGACGCCACCGACGATCGCTCCCGGGTCGACCCGTTCGACGGCGGTGCGGAGGTCGCGGACGGTCTGCTCGGCGGCGTCCGAGTCGGCGGCGTCGGACAGCGTCGCCTCGAGCAGGACGTCACCGCGGGAGACGGTCGGCGTGCCGCTGCCGGCGGCGTCCCCGGTCACCGGGACGGTCCCGGCGGGATTGTCCTTCGCTGCGGCGACGACACCGTCGACCCCGTCCACCGCGGTGATCGCGTCGACGAGCTGGTCGAGGTCGCGCTCCGCGCCGATGACCTGCGAGGGGCTGCCCGAGCCGCCCGGGAAGTGGTCGGCCAGCACGTCCTGGCCGTCACGGGCCTGCGACGACCCGATGATCAGGTCGCTCTGCGGCACCCCGTCCGCCTTGAGTCCGAACAGGCCGGCACCCATCGCGAGCAGGCCGACCGTGCAGACGATCCACACCACCCGGGACCGACGGGCGACGAGCCGGCCGACGCGCGCCCAGATGCCGCGGGCGTCAGGACCGGTGAGCACGGGGTGGGCGCTGCCGAACGCGGGACGCAGCGGCCAGAACGCCGCGCGGCGGAACGCGAGCAGCAGCGCGGGCAGGAGTGTCAGGGCGGCGAGCAGGCTGAACGCGATGCCGATGGCCGCGACGGGGCCGAGCGCCTTGTTCGAGTTGAGGTCGGAGAGCAGCAGGCAGAGCACCCCGACGATCACGGTGCCGCCCGAGGCCAGGATCGGCTCGAGGCTCCCCCGCAGGGCGGCCTTCGTCGCGTCCCAGCCGGTGCGGTGGTCGCGCAGCGCCTCCCGGAAGCGCGAGGTGTACAGGAGCGCGTAGTCCGTCGCCGCGCCGATCACCAGGATCGACAGGATGCCCTGGACCTGCCCGTTGACCGTCACGATGTCGGCCTTGGCGAGCCACCAGACCACGAGGATCGAGGCGCACAGGGCGAAGGTGGCGGTCCCGAGCACGAGCACGGGCAGCAGGGGTGATCGGTAGACGATGATCAGGATCACGAACACCGCGGCGAGCGCCACCCCGAGCAGCAGCCCGTCGATGCCGGCGAAGGCCTCGGTCAGGTCCGCGGTGAACCCGGCCGGGCCGGTGACGTAGCCGCTCACCCCGGACGGCAGTGCGTCGTCGACGTCGGCCCGGATGGCCTCGACCGCGTCCCCGGTCTCGGCGTCCTGCGTGAGCGTGGCGACGATCTCGACCGCGTCGCCGTCCTCGCTCGGGATCACCGGGCTGACGGCATCGACGTCGGCGCGGTCGGACAGCGTCGTGGTGAGTGCCTTCGCGTCGGCGAGGTCGGTCGACGTCAGGCCGCCGTCGCGCTCGAGGACGATGATCGCGGGCGCTCCGGACTCGTCGCGGAACTCGGAGGACCGCTCCTGCACCTTCGTGGCGTCGGCCGAGGCGGGCAGGAACGAGGTCTGGTCGTTGGTCGAGACCTCGGAGATCTTGCCGAAGAAGGGACCGCCGACCGAGGCGATGCCGAGCCAGACCACGATGACGAGCGCGGGGAGGACGATGCGGAGGAAGCGGGACACGTCGGTGAGCGTACACCGATCGTCAGCATGCTGATTACTTGACCGTCGAGCGCTGCTGACGACCATAGAATCACGGCATGCAGGACACGAGCGAGCAGTGGCCCCTCGGGCGCCTGCTGTCCGCGGCTGCACGGTCCGTCGAGCGGGACTGGGACGAACGACTCCGCGCCATCGGGCTCTCGCACGCCGCGGTCGTCGCGATCGACATCCTCATCCGGACCGGTCCGACCGGCGCGGACACCATCGCCCGCACCGCACGGGTCCAGCCGCAGACGATGTCCCGCACGCTCGAGCGGATGGAGCGGGACGGCCTGGTCGAGCGCACCCCGCACCCTGCCGATCGCCGGCGCCGCGTGGTGAGCGTGACGTACGCCGGCCGGTCCGCCTGGGAGACCGCGCGGCACATCGAGCGCGAGGTCCTGCCGGAGGACCCGGCGCTCCGATCGGCACTGGGCGAACTGCTCGGCAAGCCGCAGTCCGAGTGAAACACTGTTCATGAAATACCACATGCGATAAGATCCTGTGGTCGGTGCGTGCCGATCTGACCACAGGAGCCCCGCATGTCCGAACGCCGAGCCGCCCGCGCGGCCGTTGCACACGCTCACCACGCCGCCAGCAGCAGACGGCGGCGGCGGCCGTTCCTCGTCGCGCTGATCACGACGCTCGGCTCGCTCGTCGGCGTCGCCCTGGTCGTCGCCGTCGTCGCGAGTGCGTTCGTCGGCGGTCTCGCTCGGAGCTTCGACGCCGGGCGCGAGACCATCACGAACCCGTTCCCGAGCGGCACCCGACCGACTCCGACAACCGGCGAGAACGTCCTGCTCATCGGTTCCGACTCCCGGGCGCAGGGCACCCCCGATGGTGGCCCTTCGACGTCCGGCGGGCGTTCGGACACCCTGATGCTGGCGCACGTGCCCGCCGATCGTCAGCACGTCTACCTGATGTCGATCATGCGGGACTCCTGGGTCGAGGTCCCCGGGCACGGGCGCGCCAAGATGAACGCCGCGTACGCCTGGGGCGGGGTACCCCTGACCGTGCAGACCGTCGAGCATCTCCTGGACGTCCGGGTCGACCACGTCGCCGAGATCGACTTCACCGGGTTCGAGGACATGACCGATGCCCTCGGCGGCGTGACCGTGTCCTCCCCGCAGGCCTTCTCGACCGCCCACCACGACTTCGTGGCGGGGACGAACCGCCTCGACGGCGCCGACGCACTCGCCTTCGTGCGGGAGCGTCACGCCTTCGCCGACGCCGACCACACCCGGGTCCGCAACCAGCAGGCGTTCATGCGCGGCGTCGTGGAGGGACTGCTGTCCCGCGGCACGGTCACCAACCCCGGGCGCATCCAGGACTTCGTCGCCGCGACCAGTGAGCACCTGTCGGTCGACGCGGGATTCACGTTCGCTCGGATGGCGGAACTCGGGTGGTCGCTCCGCGCGGTCCGGGCCGACGACCTGGTGACCTTCACGGTGCCGACGGCGGGCTCCGGGACGTCACCGGACGGACAGTCGATCGTGACGCTGAACCAGCTCGAGGTCGGGTCCCTGTCCCAGGCGCTCCGGTCCGACGACGTCGCCGGCTGGCTCAGCGACAACCCGCAGTAGCCCGGCACCGCACGCACGACGACGCCCCACGACTCGAGGTCGTGGGGCGTCGTCGTGTTCGGTCTGCGGAGAGATCAGGCGGGGAGCTGGAGCTCCTGGCCGGCGTAGATCAGGTTCGCGTCGTCGATGGTCGACGTGTTCGCGGCCCAGAGCTGCTTCCAGCCGCCGTCGATCCCGAGCTTCGTCGCGATCGTGTCGAGGGTGTCACCCGAGGCGATCGTGTACGTCTTGCCGCTCGTCTTGACCGGGGCCGGCTTGCTCGGCGTCGTCGCTGCCGGGGCGGGCGTGGACTCGGTCGCGCTCGGCGAGGCCGGCTGCGGGGCGGCCTGCTCGGCGGGAGCCGGTGCCGGTGCAGCGGGCTGCGGGGCGGCCTGCTGTGCGGGAGCCGGAGCCGGTGCGGGGGCCGGAGCCGCCGCGGCGGGCGCTGCACCGCTGGTGCCGCTCAGCCCGAGCTGGGCGGAGCAGGCGGGCCACGCACCCCAGCCCTGCGAGGCGAGGACACGCTCGGCGACGGCGATCTGGGCTTCGCGGCTGGCGGAGGCGGGGTTGCCCGCGCCACCGTTCGCCTGCCAGGTACCGAGGTTGAACTGCAGGCCGCCGTAGTAGCCGTTGCCGGTGTTGATGGCCCAGTTGCCGCCGGACTCGCACTGCGCGAGGGCGTCCCAGGTCGAACCGGACGCTGCGTTCGCGGGGGCTGCCGCGAGGCCGACACCGGTCGCGGCGATGCCGGCGAACGCCAGGCCACCGACGATGGTGCGGGTACGGGAAAGCTTCTTCATGTGATTGCTCCACCGGGGTCACGAGCCGCATCTGTTGCGGGATCCACTGCCCACCCCGACCGATCGCGGTCAGTTGTGGGGGTGCGCCACCGGGGGCAGTGGTCATCGGGCCGGCGGCACCTCGGTCGGCAACCATAGGAAACTCTTGACCGTTATCAAACCGAGACAAACGGTTCTACCTGTGCATGCTATGTACCCCGCCCCAGAACCTGAACGGCTCGATGCCCATGGCCATGGTGATCGAGGCGTACCCGGGTACGTGTCCTTGGCAATTCCCTGGCAATGCCGATCGGTGGTCGGGATCAGGCCCGCGTGAGCAGGGTCACGGCCTCGAGGTGACCGGTCTGCGGGAACATGTCGAGCACCCTGGCCCGACGCAGCCGGAACGACGGCATGCGCGCCAGGTCCTTCGCCAGGGTCACCGGGTTGCAGCTCGAGTAGACGACGTGCTGGACGTCCGAATCCTCGAGCCAGGTCGACAACCGCTCCCCGATCCCGCGACGCGGAGGGTTCACGACGACGAGCTCGGGCACCGCGTCCGGACGGGCCCGGAGGGCGTGCTCGGTCGCGTCGTCGGCGGCGAACCGGAGGCCCTCGAGGCCGGCCTCACGAGCGGACTGCTTGGCGGAGCGGATCGCCTCGGCGCTCGTCTCGATGCCGGTCACCACGCGGCCGGGACGGGCAGCGTGCAGCGCGAACCCGCCGACGCCGCAGTACAGGTCCCACATCGACGCCGGGTCGAGCTCGTCGATCCAGGCCGTCGCCTGCGCGTACAGCTCGGTCGCGACGCCGGTGTTCGTCTGGAAGAAGCTCTGCGGCCGCAGGTGCATCGTGATCCCGCCGAGCCGCATCGGCAGGGTCTCCTGCGCGGTCAGCACGATCTCGCGGTCGCCCTCGGTGACGGCCTTGTGCTCGGGCAGCAGGTTGGCGGTCACCACGACCGCGTTCGGCAGTGCGGCACGCAGGGCGTCGAGGTGCTGGCGGAGCCGCGGGAGCTGCCCCTCGGAACGCAGCACGAACCGGATCATCAACTCGCCGTCGGGCGACTCGGTGACCAGGACGTACTTGAGCTCACCCCGGCGCGCGGCGACGTCGTACGGGATCAGCCCGGCGGTCGAGACGAACTCGGCCAGCACGGGCAACGCGTGCCGGATGCCGGGCGTGCAGATCCCGCAGTGCCGCAGGTCCACCCCGCGCTGCCGGTGGTCGAGGATGCCGACGGTGGGGTGCTGGACGGTCCCGCCCACGACCATCTTCGCCTTGTTCCGGTACCCCGACTCCGGGCTCGTGATCGCGGGCGACCAGGAGACCGCTCCGGGGCCCCCGGCGGCCTCGACCGCGGCGTGCAGGAGTTCACGCGTGCGGAGTTCCTTGTCGAGGACCTGGTCGGTGTAGGGCTGGCCCATGAGCGTGCACGACCGGCACACCCCGCGGTCGAAGTAGTCGCACTGCATGGCCGAGTCAGGATACGGCAGCGTCCCGCGTCGTCGTGGCGATCCGGTACACCGACGTCGTCGCGGTCAGGAAGAGCGTCGTGCCGTCGTCGCCGCCGAAGCACAGGTTCGACGTGACCTCCGGCACGGCGACCGCACCGATCCGGGCACCCGTCGGGTCGAACACGACGACGCCGCGGTGCGAGGACGACCAGACGTTGCCGTGCACGTCGACCCGGATGCCGTCCGGCGCGCCCTCTCCGGGCTCGAGCCGCGCGAACACCCGACCGTTCTTCAGCAGGTCGCCACGACGGTCGTAGGCGCGGATGACCGGCTCGTCACCGGATGAGCTCGCGATGTACAGCACCCGCTCGTCCGGGTCGAACGCCAGGCCGTTCGGCTCGTCCAGGTCGGTCGCCACGGGCCGCAGGTCCTCACCCGCCGGGCCGCACCGGAACACCCAGTGGTCGCCGTACTCACGCACGCCCGGGTGTCCCTCACGCGGCTGCGTGATGCCGTAGGCGGGGTCGGTGAACCAGACGCCGCCGTCCCGCGCGACCACCACGTCGTTCGGGGAGTTGAACCGGCCCCCGTCCCACACGTCGACGATCGGCGTGACGACGCCGTCGCGGTCACGCTCGACCCGACGCAGCCCGTGCGAGCACTGCACGACGCTGCCGTCCCGGTCGAGCGTGCGGCCGTTGGTGAACTCGACACCGTCCGCGTACACCGAGGTCTCCCCCGAGTCGGCGTGCCACTGCAGGATCCGGTCGCCGGGGATGTCGGACCACCGCAGCGTGCGCGTCGACGGGACCCAGCAGGGCCCCTCGGCCCAGGTGCTCCCGGTGGCGATGCGCTCGAGCGCGTCAGGGTCCGGTACGAGGTCGTCGAGCAGCACGGGTTCTCCTTCGAACGGGCTGCCCAGCCTACGTTCGTCAGGCCGCGGCCGCAGCCTCGCTCCGTCGTCGGACGGCCTTCTCGATCGCGGAGATCGCGAGGCCGAGCAGGATCGACGCCACGACCGCGAGGGTCGTGACGAGGAAGGGCTGCTCGCGGCTCCAGCGCCCGGTGGCCGAGGCGATGCCGACGCAGTACGCGGCCCACACGACGTCGGCGAGCACACAGCTGAGGAGGAACCGCCGGAGGTCGAGCCCACTGTCCGCGCCGACCAGGTTCGTCGTCAACCGGCCCATCGGGATGAAGCGTCCGAGTACCGCGATGCGTCCGGGGGCGGCACGGTAGCGGCCGTCGATGGCGTCCCGGGCCGCGCGGACCTTCGGACGCGCGAACCACGACCTCGAGCCGAGGTCGACCGACCGCGCCAGGTGGTAGAGCCCGAGGTCGCCGAGGACCATCCCGATCGACGCCGCGACGACGAGGAAGAGGACCGGCAGGAGACCGCCGTCACCGCCCACCAGGAGCGTGCCGATCGCGACGACGAGTGCCTGGCTGGGCAGGAAGACCGCGACGCTGCCCACGGCGAGCACGAGGCCGACCACGAAGAACGCCCACGGGGTACCGACGAGCTGGACGACCAGGTCCTGTGCTGCGTCCACGACTCACCCTCCACGGGCGCCGAGGGGCACACCGGGGTCCATCCTCGCAGGTCCGGGGCGCTCCGCTCACGTGCGGTCGACGATCGCCCGCATCGTCGCGGCCGCGTCGTCCGGGCGGCCGTCGAGGACGGCGTCGGCGAGTGCGAGGTGGAGGCCGACGTCGCGCCGGTCCGGGCGGATGCCCCCGCGTTCGCGCAGCACCTGGCCGACCACCTGGTGCAGTCGTCGGTACAGGGCGTTGCCGGACAGGTCGAGCACGAGCGCGTGGAACCGCACGTCCGCGGCCACGAAGTCGAGGCGGTCGTCGCGGGTCGCGGCGGCCGCGAGCTCGTCCGCGGTGGTGCGGAGGGCCTCCCGTCGGTCCGCGTACTCGTCGAGCGCTGCCCGCCGGGCGGCAGCGGCAGCGGCGGCGGGTTCGACCGCCGCGCGCAGCTCGCGGAGCTCGGCCGCCACGCGCCCGCCGTCGGGGCCCCGCAGGCGCCACCGCACCACGCGCGGGTCCAGGACGTCCCACTCCCGCACGTCGAGGACGGTCACGCCGACCCGGCGACGTGCGCTGAGCAGGCCGAGCGCGACGAGGACGCGGACGGCCTCGCGGACGATGCTGCGACTGGCGCCCGTCCAGGTCACCAGGTCGTCGACGCTCCGGCGGCTGCCCACGGCGACCGCGCCGGAGACGACGGCGGCACCGACCTGGTCGAGGACCCGTTCGAAGGTGCTCGTCACCGCTGCGAGACCGGCGACAGCACGAGCTCGTCGATGCGCACGTGTGCCGGCGATCCGAGCACGAAGGCGACCGTCCGCCCGATGTCCTCCGGTTGGAGCATGCGCTGCCGGGCGGCCGCGTCGGGGACCTCGGGCCGTTGGTCGAGGAAGTCCGTCGCGACGTCACCCGGGCACAGGTGGGTGGCACGCACGCCGTGCTCGGCCTCCTGCTGATTGAGCGTCCGGACGACCGAGGCCAGCGCGGACTTGCTCGCCGAGTACGCGACACCCGCCCCCGGCTGGAAGGACCACCCGGCGTACGACGACACGACGACGACCACGCCGCCGGTCGCGCGGAGTGCCGGCAGCGCGGCGTCCACCAGCGAGACGACGGCGGTGAGGTTCGTGTCCACGATCGCGCGGAAGTCGGTCAGCGACTGGTCGTCCCACCGGCGCCTCGGGGCGTTGAGCCCGGCCGCCAGCACGAGCCCGTCGAGCCGCCCGTGCCGGTCGAGCACGGTGTCCCGCGCGGCTGCGACGGCGTCGGGGTCGTTCGCGTCGAGGGGCAGGACGTCCGCGGTTCCCCCGGCGCCGCGGATGGTGCGTGCGACCTGCTCGAGCCGGTCGGCACGGCGCCCGCTGAGGACCACGGTCCAACCGTCCCGCGCCGCTGCCTCGGCGCTCGCGGCCCCCATGCCGCTGCCCCCACCCGTGACCCAGAGCACACGCTGATCCGTCATGCTCGAATAGTATGCCTATTCAAGGCACCGACGACGGGAGCAACGATGCACCTCGACCTGACCGACCGCGTGGTGGTCGTGACCGGCGCAGCGCGCGGGATCGGCCGCACACTGGCCGACCGCTTCGTCAGCGAGGGGTGTCGCGTCGTCGCGCTCGACCTGACCTTCGAGCCGGACTTCCCGCTCGACCACGTCGTGTGCAACGTCGCCGACCCGCGGTCGGTGCGCGACGCCGTGGACGAGGTCGTCCGGCGGCACGGCACGATCGACGTGCTGGTGAACAACGCCGGCATCAACGTCACGGGCACGGTCGCCGAACTGGAGTGGGACGCCTGGCGCCGCTGCATGGACGTCAACCTCGGCGGCACGTTCCTGATGAGCCAGGCCGTGGCTCCGGTGATGCAGGCGGCCGGGCACGGTCGGATCATCAACGCCGCCTCGTTCGCGGCGATCGTGCCCAGCGTCGGGAGCGCGGCCTACGCGGCGTCGAAGGCCGCCGTCGTCTCGTTCACCCGGGTCCTGGCGTCGGAACTCGGCCCGTGGGGGATCACCGTGAACGCCTACGCACCGGGCATGGTGCCGACGGCGATGAACGGCTTCGCGACGATGCCGACCGAAGCCCAGGACCGCCTGCTCGACACGCTGTCGCTCCGCCGGTGGGAGACGCCGGACGACGTCGCCGACCTGCTCGTCTTCGTGGCGAGCGACGCCTCGGGCTACATCACCGGCACCCTGCTCGACGTCTCCGGGGGCAAGCTCGCGACGCAGATCCCCGCTCGCGCACACGGCCGGACCTGAGCGGACTGCTGTCCGGCCGCACAGGTTCTCCACATGGCCTCCTCCGTAGGCTGTGAAAGCCCAGTGAGCCGGACTGCAGCCCGACCCCGAGGAGGTGCCCGATGGTCCTCGTCCTCGTCGCGTTCGCGATCGTCGCCCTGATCGTCCCCGCCCTGACCCCCGTCCTCGGCCGCCGCGTGTTCTACGTCGCGGCCCTCGCCCCCGCCGCGGCGGCGGTGCTGACGATCGCCCAGACCGACGCCGCCCTGCACGGCAGCGTCGTCGAACGGCACCAGTGGGTCCCCCAGCTCGACCTCGACGTCACGCTGCGGATGGACGCCCTGTCGTGGGTGCTCGCACTGGTGGTGTCGATCGTCGGCGCGTTGGTGCTGGTCTACTGCGCCTCGTACTTCGCGCGGGACGAACCCGGGCTCGGTCGGTTCGCCGGGGTCCTGACCGCCTTCGCCGGCTCGATGTACGGGCTCGTGATCGCCGACGACGTCATCGTGCTGTTCGTCCTGTGGGAGGCCACGACGGTCTTCTCCTACCTGCTCATCGGGCACGACGCCGCGAAGCGTGCGAGTCGCGCCGCCGCCATGCAGGCGCTCGTGGTCACCACCGCGGGTGGTCTGGCGATGCTCGCGGGCCTCGTGATGCTCTCGGTCACGGCGGGCACGACCTCGCTGTCCGCGATCGTCGCCGATCCCCCGAGCGGCACGGTCGTCTCGGTGTCGGTGGTCCTCGTGCTGCTCGGGGCGCTCACGAAGTCGGCGATCGTGCCCTTCCACTTCTGGCTCCCCGCCGCCATGGCCGCACCCACACCGGTCAGCGCGTACCTGCACGCCGCGGCGATGGTGAAGGCCGGCATCTACCTGGTGGCCCGGCTCGCCCCCGCGTTCGCGCTGCTCGACGGCTGGCGCGAGACGATCACGCTGCTCGGCGTCGCCGGGATGCTCGTCGGCGGGTACCGGGCACTGCGGCAGACCGACCTCAAGCTCCTGCTCGCCTACGGCACCGTGGCCCAGCTCGGGTTCCTCGTGCTCGCCGCCGGCTGGGGTGCCCCCGCGGTCGCGCTGGGCGGGGTCACGCTGCTCGTCGCACACGCCGCCTTCAAGTCGACGCTCTTCCTGGTCGTCGGCGCGATCGACCACGTCACCGGCACGCGTGACCTCGGTCGGCTCAGCGGGCTCGGCCGTGCCCGCCCGTGGCTGGCGGTCGTCGCGGTGCTCGCGCTGCTGTCGATGGCCGGGATCCCGCCGACGATCGGGTTCGTCGCGAAGGAAGCCGTGCTGACCGGGTTCACCGAGTCCCTGCACGGCCCCGACGCCGGCTGGGCCTGGTTCGCCCTGATCGGCGTGACCGTCGGATCGGTGCTCACCGTGGCGTACTCGCTGCGGTTCCTGTGGGGCGCCTTCGCCCGCAAGCCCGGCGTCGCGACCACGGAGCCGCACGCCCTGCACGGCCTCGCCGTCGTGCCCTCGGTGCTCGCGCTGGCCGGGCTCGCACTCGGCCTGCTCACCCCGTTGGTCGCGCACGGCATCGAGCCCGCTGCCACGACCGCCGCACTCGGCGGACAGGAGGTCCCGCACCTCGCGCTCTGGCACGGCCTCGAACCCGCGCTCGGCCTGTCCGCGATCACCCTGGTCGGCGGCCTCGCGCTGTTCGCCCTGCGTCGTCCGGTCGAAGCGCTCCAGCACCGGCTCGCGGGGTTCCCGAGCGCTGCGGGCACGTACCGCCACGGCATGCGACTGCTCGACCGCGGAGCGACCGGACTCACCGCGAGCCTGCAGCGCGGCTCGCTCCCCTACTACCTGACGGTGATCCTGTCGGTCTTCGTCGCCGGGGCGCTCGCCAACCTGGTGCTCGGCGGGCCGTGGGAGTTCCACGTCCGGTTCGCCGACTCGTGGGGCCAGATCCCGGTGATGATCGTGATGTCGATCGCGGGCATCGCGGTGCTCACGGCGAAGACCCGGTTCGCCGCCGCGGTCCTGGTCGGCGTCACCGGCTACGGCCTCTCGGTGCTGTTCGTCCTGCACGGCGCCGTCGACCTCGCCCTGACGCAGCTCGTGGTCGAGACGGTCACCCTGATCGCCTTCGTCCTGGTGCTCCGACGGCTGCCCCCGCGCATCGCCACGACCAACCCGTCGCGGTTCCGGGTCGTGCGGGCGCTCTTCGCCGGGCTGGCGGGGCTGACGCTGGCGATCGTCGTCGTCGTTGCTGCCTCGGCCCGAACGGCACGCCCCCTGTGGCCCGACCTGCCCGCGCTGACGAGCTCGTTCGGGCACGGTCTGAACGTCGTGAACGTCGCCCTCGTCGACCTGCGCGGCTGGGACACCCTCGGTGAGCTCACGGTCGTGGTCGCCGCGGCCACCGGCGTCGCGAGCCTGATCTTCGTGAACTCACGCGAGGACACCCTGCCCCGGCTGCGGGACCTGCCGGAGACCCTGACCGCGAACGGCGAGCGCACCGACGGCGAGCCCCGCGCCTGGCTGCCGACGAGCGCCGCGATCCCGACCGGCCGCTCCGCCCTGCTCGACGTGGTCGTCCGCCTGCTGTTCCACGGCCTCATCGTGCTGTCGCTCTACCTGCTGTTCGCCGGGCACAACTCGGCCGGTGGCGGGTTCGCCGGTGGCCTGGTCGCCGGCATCGCGCTCGCGGCCCGCTACCTGGCCGGCGGCCCGGCCGAACTGGGCGCCGCGGCCCCGGTGCGTGCTGGTCGACTGCTCGGGCTCGGTGTCGCGACGGCAGCCATCACGGCGATCGTGCCGCTGTTCTTCGGCCGTGAAGCCCTGTACTCCGAGTTCTTCGAGGCCACCGTCCCGATCCTCGGGCACGTTGAGTTCGTCACCGCCACGTTCTTCGACATCGGCGTCTACCTGGTCGTCGTCGGCCTGGTGCTCGACGTCCTCCGCAGTCTCGGTGCCGAGGTCGACCGGCAGCGCCTCGAGGACGCCTCGACCCCGACCCGCGACACCACCGAGGGGTCCGTCAGCGACACCCTCGATGCCCCCACCCCGGAAGGGAGCGCCACGTGACCGTCACCCTCGTCCTCGTGATCGCCATGGCGGTGCTGTTCTCGTGCGGCGTCTACCTGCTGCTCGAACGTTCCCTGACCCGGATGCTCCTCGGCTTCCTGCTGCTCGGCAACTCGCTCAACCTGCTGTTGCTGGTGATGTCCGGGGCCGCGGGCGACCCGCCGATCGGCAAGAGCGCCGAGGGCATCACCGACCCGCTCCCCCAGGCGTTCGCCCTGACCGCGATCGTGATCACCTTCGCCGTCAGCGCGTTCCTGCTGGCCCTGATCCACCGGTCGTGGCAGCTGTCCCGCGCCGACGAGGTCGAGGTCGACGAAGCCGACGCCGCCATCGGCCGCGACCGCGACGAGGCGGCCGACGAGGACCCGGAGACCACCACCGACGCAGAACAGGAGGCGACCCGATGACCTGGCTCGTCCCGCTCCTCGTCCTCGTCCCGCTGCTCGGTGCCGCGGTCGCGCTCGGACTCCTCCGCCACCAGAAGCTCCAGCGCGCGATCACCGTCGTGGTGCTCGTCGTGGCCCTGGCCGTCGCCGCCACGCTCATGGTCCTGGTCGACCGGCACGGCACGATCGTGGTGCAGGTCGGCGGCTGGGACGCCCCCTACGGCATCTCGCTCGTCGTCGACCGGCTCAGCGCACTGCTGCTCACCGTCAGTGCGAGCGTCCTGCTGCTCGTCCTGCTCTTCTCGATCGGACAGGGCCTGGCCGCCGACGACGAGGACGCCCCGGTCACGATCTTCTACCCGACGTACCTGGTGCTCGCGGCCGGTGTGCTCGACTCGTTCATCGCCGGTGACCTGTTCAACCTGTACGTCGCGTTCGAGATGCTGCTGGTGGCGAGCTACGTGCTCATCACGCTGGGCGGCAGCGAACAGCGCGTCCGGGCCGGCACGACGTACATCGTCACGAGCCTGATCGCGTCGGCGATCTTCCTCGCCGCCATCGGGCTGGTCTACGGCGCCACCGGCACGGTGAACATCGCCCAGATCAGCGAGCGCGTCGCCGACCTGCCGGAACACGTCCAGCTGCTCCTGCACACGATGCTGCTGATCGGGTTCGGCATCAAGGCGGCCGTGTTCCCGCTGGCGTTCTGGCTGCCGGACTCGTACCCGACGGCCCCGGCGCCGGTCACCGCGGTCTTCGCGGGCCTGCTGACCAAGGTCGGCATCTACGCGATCATCCGGCTCGAGACGGTGATCTTCCCGCGACCACAACTCAACGAGGTGCTGCTCGTCGTCGCCGCACTGACGATGGTGGTCGGGGTGCTCGGCGCGGTGTCGCAGACCGACGTGAAGCGGCTGCTGTCCTTCACGCTGATCAGCCACATCGGCTTCATGGTGATGGGCGTCGGACTCGGCACCGTCGCGGGGACGGCGGCGGCGGTGTTCTACACGGTGCACCACATCGTCGTGCAGACCACGCTGTTCCTGGTGTCCGGTCTGATGGAGCGCGTCGGCGGGACGACCTCAACCCGGTCGCTCGGCGGACTGCTGAAGGCCGCGCCGCTGCTGGCCGCCCTGTACCTGATCCCCGCGTTCAACCTGGGCGGGATCCCGCCGTTCTCCGGCTTCATCGGCAAGCTCGGCCTGTTCCGCGCCGCCGCCGAGGACGGCTCCCCGATGGCGTACGTCACCATCGGGGCCGGCGTCGTCACCTCGCTGCTCACCCTGTACGCGCTCATGCGGGTCTGGGACGCCGCCTTCTGGCGGCCGAAGCCGGCGGCCGAGGCCGCCGCCCCGCACGCGACGAGTGCCGAACCGCACGCCCACCTGCGGTCGCCGGAACCGGCGCCGCTCACCGTCTCCGAGGAGACGGGTGAGGCGTACCACCCGGGAGGCTCGGTGACGGTCACCGACGCACCGCACGCGGCCACCGCCTCCAGTCCGACCACCGGCGCGACCGAGGCGGTCGGCGAGGCTCCCGAGAAGGTGCGCCTGCCGCGCATGCTCGTCGGCGTGACGACCGTCGCGGTGCTCGGGTCCGTCGCCCTGACGGTCGTCGCCGGCCCGCTCTACGGCTACGCGACCCGCGCAGCGGAGTCGCTGGAGTCGCCCGACCGCTACGTCCAGGCCGTGCTCGGAGGTGAGCGATGACCGACGTCCGCCGCATCTCGAACGCCAGGCGGATCGCGCTGGCGTGGCGCTACGACGTGCCCTTGGTCGCGGGACTCACCGTGCTGTGGGCGCTGCTCTGGGGGTCGTGGACCCCGCTGACGCTGCTGTGCGGCATCGTCGTGGCGCTCATCGTCACCCAGGCGCTGCCGCTCCCGCCGGTCCCCCTGTCCGCACGGTTCTCGATCGTGCACGTGCTGCGGTTCCTGGCGGTCTGGTCCGGGCTCGTCGTCGTGGCGTCCTTCCGGGTCGCCTGGGTCGCGTTCCGTCCCCGCGGTGTGCGGCGGAGCTCGATCACGCTCGTGCAGCTGCACTCCACGTCAGAGATGACCTTCACCCTGGCCACCCTCGCGATCTCGCTCGTGCCCGGCTCGTACGTCGCCGACGTGGACCTGCGGCGCCGTCGCCTGCTGCTCCACGTGCTCGACACCGAGCGCCTCGAGCAGGTCGACGACGAACGCCGCGTCGCACTCCGGATCGAGGCCATGGTCATCCGCGCACTCGGATCCAAGCAGGACGTCTCCGAGCTGTCCGAGCCCCTGCCAGAGGTGACCCGATGAGCCCCGCCGTCGTCGTGATGGGCATCGCAGTCGCGCTCGTGCTCGCGCTCCTCGGGGCGACGTTCGCCCTCGCGGTGTTCCGCATCGTGCGCGGTCCGACCATCCTCGACCGCATGATCGGCTCCGACATGGTGCTGACCACCGTGCTCGTGGTGATCGCCGCCGCGATGGTCATCCGCCAGGACCTGACCGGCATCCCCGTGCTCGTGGTGATCTCGGCGACGAGCGTCTTCGCCACGGTCGCCGTGGCCCGGGCCGTCACCCCCTCGGCCGACCCGTCCGACGAGGGACTGACCGTCACCACCCCCGAGCGCGCCGAGGAGGACCAGTCGTGATCGAGATCATCGAGTCGTTCGTCGACGACGCCGGCATCCGGGCCTGGATCGCCATCGGGCTGCTGCTCGTCGGGTCGCTGCTGTCGCTCGGCGCCGGGGTCGGCATCGTCCGGTTCCCGGACCCGCTCGTCCGCCTGCACGCGATGGCGAAGCCGCAGGTGCTCGGGCTCGCACTCGCGCTGGCCGCCATCGTCGTCGCGGTGTGGACGTGGACGGCGTTCTGGGTCGTGCTGCCGATCATGGTGTTCCAGCTGTTCCTGGTGCCGGTGTCGACGCACATGATCGCCCGCGCCGGCCTGCGCGCCGACGACTACCGGCACGAGGACCTGCTCGTCGACGACACCGAGTCCTGATCGTTTACAAGCGTTATCTCATTTTATGTGCGATGACTAAAGCGGTGTAAAATCGATAAGCTCTCGCCGTGGACAGCGTCAGGAATCCCTACACGCCCAATGCCGGCGCTACTCCGGAGATCGTGGCCGGCCGCGTCGAGCACACGCGGGCCTTCGAGGTACTCCTGCAACGTCTCTCCCGAGGACGCACCGAGCAGTCGCTCATCATGACCGGGCTCCGCGGGGTCGGCAAGACGGTGCTCCTCAACGAGTTCGCCGACCTTGCTCGGACCGCGAAGTGGGAGGTCGTGGAACTGGAAGCAAGCAAACACGACGACGGCCAGTTCCGGCAGACGATCGCCTCACTGCTCCGATCAGCCCTGCTCCAGATCTCTCCGCGGAAACGGTGGACGGACCGTGCACGTCGAGCAGCCGAGGTCCTCACCGCGTTCGGGATGTCCGTCGCCCCGGACGGCACCTGGTCCATGACCTGGGACGTCGAGCCAGCCGAAGGGCTCGCTGACCACGGCGATCTCGCCTTGGACCTGACCGACGTGCTCGTCGCGCTGGGCGAAGCCGCACAGGAGCACGGACGCGGGGTCGCGATCCTCGTCGACGAGGTGCAGTTCCTGCGGTCCGCGCAGCTCGAAGCGCTGATCCAAGCCCTGCACAAGACCGTGCAGCGGAAACTCCCGATCACCTTCGTCGGGGCCGGGCTCCCCCAGATCGCAGAACTCGCAGGGGATGCGAAGTCCTACGCAGAGCGGCTCTTCCGGTTCCCCGAGATCGATTCGCTCGGCGACGACGACGCACGAGAGGCGCTCATCCGCCCCGCGGAGCTCGAGCACGCGTCCTACGATCCGGACGCGGTCCATCTTGCACTGGAGATCACCAAGGGCTACCCCTACTTCATCCAGGAGCTCGGGTACCAGGCCTGGGAGATCGCGGCCGGCCCCGTCATCACCCTCGACGACATCGATGCAGCCCGCGAGGGCTACCTCACGAAGCTCGATCGGTCGTTCTTCCGTGTGCGACTCGACCGGGCCACGGGGCTGCAGACCGCGTACCTCCGCGCGATGGCTGAGCTCGGGCCGGACGCCCACAAGGCCTCCGACGTCGCAAGAGTGCTGCACCGAGAATCCACCCAACTCGGGCCGACGCGCGCGGAACTCATCGACATGGGCCTCCTGTACACACCGGAACACGGGTTCGCCGCCTTCACTGTGCCGGACTTCGACCAGTTCATGCTGCGGGCCGTACCGGAACTCGTCATCCCCGAGGTGCGGCGGCGACCACGCCGCGGGACCGGTTCTTGACCACCGACCTGACGGACCGGAGGCCCGTGGCGGCGTCGCCACGGGCCTCCGCTCCGTCAGACGCTCACGTTCGCGGTCAGGCGGTCGCGCCCCGACGCGGGAGCAGCAGGTTGAGGACCGCGGCGATCACGACGATCGCGGCGGAGACCGCCGGCAGCAGCATCGCTGCGGCGGTGCCGTGGTGCTCGGCGACGTCCCCGGTGATCGCGGAGGCGATCGACTGCCCGACGATGACGGCCGACCCGAGGATCGTCATCGTGGTCGCGGACCGGCCGACCGGTGAGCGCTCCGAACCGAGGCTGTACTGGGCGACCAGGGTCGGGCCGATCCCGATGCCCATGACCGCGAGGACGACGCCCGCGGCGACGACCGAGTCGGCGCTGGCGAACGCGATCGCACCGCCGAGGAGCACGACGCCGAACACGAGCCAGCGCCAGCCGAGGCCGAACGACCGCGGGAACGCTGCGGACCCGAGCGCGAGTCCGGCGGACCCGATGCCCATCAGGCCGTAGAGGAGGCCGGCCTGCGAGGCCTCGCCGTGGGTCTCCATGAAGGCCGTCAGCGAGGTGAGCGTCGAGCCGAAGAACAGGCCGATGCCGAGGATGCCGACGACCACGACGACGAGCCGCGGACGCAGGAGCTGCCGCGCGGGTGCCTGCGTCGACTCCGCGTGCTGGCCGACCACGAGCTTGCCGGTCGGGTGCAGCGCGAACGCCGTGACGAACACGAACGTCAGGACCGAGGCGCCGGCGACGGCCACCCACGGGGCGATCGCGCTGGCGAGGATGCCGACCAGGAACGGGCCGATGATGAAGACGGTCTCGTCGGCGGCGGACTCGTAGGCCATGGTGCCGCTGAGGGTCTTCTCGCGCCGCGCCGGGGCCATCCGCTGCCGGATGATCGCGACGAGCCGGGTGCGGGACATCGGGGCGACCTGCGGGGCAGAGGCGCCGATGCAGAACGCGACCGCGAGGACGGCGAGGTCGGGCGCGGTACCGCTGACGACGAATGGGAAGAACCCGAGCAGCGCCGCGTTCACCAGGCCGACGGGGACGAGCACCGCCCGCTGGCCGTAACGGTCCGCCGCGGCACCGACCATCGGGCCGAAGATCGCGGAGCCGATGCCGACGGCGGCGGAGTTGATGCCGCCGAGGGCGACGGAGTCACGGGCGGCGACGACGAGGGTCAGGACGCCGACCACCATCATCGCGAACGGGAGCCGGGCGATGAACGCCACGGGGAAGTACCAGCGGCCGGCGAGGGAGACGAGTGAGCGGTCCGGAGCGGGCGGGGCGTCGGTTGAGCGGGTCTGGAGCATCGGGGTTGTGCCTTCTCGGCCCGCCCGGTTCGGTGGCGGCGGACCCATCGGGTGCCGCCGTTGTCCGCCGGGATGCCGGCGGCCGGTAGATACACACTGCGTGTTGTCGAACGCTGTCGATGGTACCAACCGGCCGCCGCGCCCCGGAGGAGTTCGCTCCGGGCGCCGTCCCGGCGGTCAGCCGCGGCGCGGTCGCAGACCGTCGCCTGCGGCGCCGCCAGTCCACAGTTCGTGACCGGTCGGCGGGCGACCCGCGACGTGTTGTGACCGGCCCCCGCGGACCGGCCACGCGACGCGACGCGACCGGACGACGGACGGGAGGCGCGTGGCGGCGTGCCCCGCGCCTCCCGGCCGCCGCGCCGCGCGCCCAGGGCACCGCAGCGGTCACGACCCCCCGTCGGCCGTGCGCCGTGCGGTCGCAGACCGTCGCCTGCGGCGCCGCTGTCCGACAGTTCGTGACCGGTCGGCGGGCGACCCGCGACGTGTCGTGACCGGCCGGCGGGATCCGCCGAGCAACGAGATGCGACCAGCCGAGCGACTGCTGCGGCGTGGTGCTCGGGTCAGGAGACCTCGCCCGCGCGGGCTCCCGCCCACAGGTCGACGTCGGTGATGCCGACCGAGTGCTCGTCGATGACGCGGAGCTCCTCGTCGGTGAACGAGGTGTTCGACAGCGCGGCGACGTTGTCCTCGAGCTGCGACACCCGCGAGGCGCCGATCACGAGTGAGGTCACCCGCTCGTCACGGAGCGCCCAGGCGAGGGCGAGCTGCGCGAGGGACTGTCCGCGGGCGGCCGCGACGTCGTTCAGGGCGCGGAGGTGCTCGACGACCTCGGGCGTGATGCTCGACGCGTCGAGGGACTTGCCCGCTGCCGCGCGGGAGTCCTCGGGCACACCGTTCAGGTACTTGCCGGTCAGCAGCCCCTGCGCCAGCGCGGTGAAGCCGATGACGCCGAAGCCGAGCTCGCCCGCGGCGTCGAGCAGCCCCTCGGTCTCGATCCAGCGGTTGAGCATCGAGTACGAGGGCTGGTGGATCAGGAGCGGCGTGCCGAGGTCGCGGAGGATCTCGGCTGCCTGCCGGCTGCGCTCGGCGTCGTACGACGAGATCCCGACGTACAGCGCCTTGCCCTGCTGGACCGCGGTGTGCAGGGCGCCCATCGTCTCCTCGAGCGGGGTCGAAGCGTCGAGACGGTGCGAGTAGAAGACGTCGACGTAGTCCAGGCCCGTGCGCTGCAGCGACTGGTCGAGCGAGGCGAGCACGTACTTGCGCGAACCACCGCCCTGCCCGTACGGCCCCGGCCACATGTCCCAGCCGGCCTTCGTCGAGATGACCATCTCGTCGCGGTAGGGCCGGAAGTCCTCGCGCATCAGGCGGCCGAAGTTCACCTCGGCGGCACCGTACGGCGGGCCGTAGTTGTTCGCGAGGTCGTGGTGGGTGATCCCGAGGTCGAACGCCCGGCGGCTGATGGCGCGCTGGTTCTCGAAGGGCATGTCGTCCCCGAAGTTGTGCCAGTACCCCAGGGAGAGCAGCGGCAGGTCGAGGCCCGAGCGGCCGGTCCGGCGGTACGTCATCGAGTCGTAGCGGTCGTCACTGGCGATGTAGGTCATGGGACGAGCCTGGCACTCGATCGGGCCCTGACCTCGCATGCTTCGCTTCGCGGACCCATGATGGGTGCACGAGACCACGAGGAGACGACGATGGCACGGACGACGAAGACCGAGACCACCTTCACCGACGAGGAGCGCGCGGCGATGCAGGAGCACGCCGCGGAGGTCAAGCGCGCCCGCGGCACGAAGGGCACCAGGGCCGAGAAGGCAGCGGCCGACGCCGCTGCGGTCGAGGCGAAGATAGCCGAGATGCCCCAGCCGGACCGCGGGCTGGCGGAGCGCATCCACCGCATCGCGCTCGAGGTCGCGCCCGAGCTCGCGCCGAAGCTCTGGTACGGCATGCCCGCCTACGCCCGGGACGGCAAGGCGGTGTTCTTCTTCCAGGACGCCGCCAAGTTCAAGGCCCGCTACGCGACACTCGGGTTCCAGGACTCGGCCGCGCTCGACGACGGCACGTTCTGGCCGACGTCGTGGGCGATCAGCCCCGAGTTCTCCGAGGCCGACGAGGCACGGGTGGCCGACCTGATCCGTCGCGCGGTCGGCTGACGGTGCTCGGGCTGGGCGCCGCTCCCGTCTTCGCCCTGCTGTTCCTGGTGCTGTACGTCCTGGGGCGGCGACGGGACCCGCGGATGCTCCGCAACGGGGTGTTCCTGACGGCGGCCGTGCTGTTCGGGCTCGCGACGGTCGTGGCCGTGCTGACCAGGGTGGTCCCCGGGTTCAGCCTGCTCGTCGCCGTGGTGCTGCTGCTCGTGCCGCTCGCCGTCGTGGTGCTCGGGGTCGCCCTGGTCGCGAACGGTCTGCAGATGCTCCGGGCCGAGGGGCGCAGCGTCGGCAACCTGCTGTCGCTCGCCGCAGGGGTGGCGGTGTTCGTGCTGCCTGCGGTCGCCATCGCCCTGCTCGTCTCGGGCAGCGGCGAGGGCTTCACACTGTGGGACGGCACGAAGATCGCGATCGCCGTGCTGATGGTGTTCGTCTGCGGGTACTTCGCGCTGTCGCTGGTCGCGTTCGCCCTGTACTCGGTGGTCTACGGGCGGACGCGGCACGGCATCGTCCCCGACACGATCGTGGTCCTCGGCTCCGGGCTGGTGCACGGCGAGGTCCCGCCCCTGCTGCAAAGCCGGCTCGACCGGGCGCTCGACGTCTACCGGGCCGAACGAGCCGCCGGACGCCATCCGCTCCTCGTGCCGTCCGGCGGACAGGGCGACGACGAACCCCGCCCCGAGGGCACCGCGATGGCCGAGTACCTGGTGGCGCACGGTGCCGACGCGGGCGACGTCGTCGCGGAGACCGCGTCGCGGAACACCCGCGAGAACCTGCGGTTCTCGCGGGACGTGCAGACGGCCGCCGGCCGGGACGGCCAGATGGTCGTGGTCACGAACAACTACCACGTGCTGCGGGCGGCGACCTTGGCCCGCCGCCTCGACCTGCCCGCTCAGGTCGTCGGCGCGCGCACGGCGGCGTACTACGTCCCGAGTGCGTTCCTGCGGGAGTTCGCCGCGGTGATCGTCGAGCACCGCTGGCTCAACGTGGTCGCCTGCACGCCGTTCGTGCTGTTCACCGGGTTCCTGCTGTGGGAGTCGTTCCAGCAGTAGGATCTCCACCATGGTCGAGATCCCGGCGCCGCGGCCGACCGACCTGCTGCCCATCGGCGAGATCGTCCGCCGCACCGGCGTCGCAGCCTCGGCCCTGCACTTCTACGAGCGCAAGGGCCTGATCCACCCGGAGCGCACCGACGGCGGCACACGGATGTACCCGCGGCACGTCGAACGGCGGATCGCGATCATCCAGGTGGCCAAACGCCTCGGCATCCCGCTCAGCGAGGTCGCCGAGCAGTTCGAGGCCCTGCCCGCCGACCGCATGCCCTCGCTGCGCGACTGGAACCGGTTGAACGAACGGTGGCGCGCACGGCTGCGGGCCCGCCAGCTCGAGCTCGAACGCCTGCAGCAGGAGATGACGCAGTGCATCGGCTGCGGGTGCGTCTCGCTCGGGGCCTGCTCGGTCGTGAACCCCGGTGATGCCCTGGGCGACGAGGGGCACGGTGCGCGTCGCCTGCTGCCGATCCAGGACGAGGGGGCCGACGATGCCGCCGCCGACGCCGAGGACGCCGTCGCCTAGCCCGCGCGCAGTCCGTCGTCGATCCGCTGCAGCAGCTCCAGCGCCTCGACCGCACCCCGCTCGTCGCCACCGAGGGCCGTGCGGAGCTTGCCGGACCAGTGCCGGTAGAGCCGGTCCACGCTCTCCTGGGCCAGGGCGGTCGAGTGCAGCTGCACGGTCCGGGCGTCCGCCGGGTCCTGGCGCCGCTCGACCATGCCCTTCGCCACGAGCGACCGGAGTGCGACGCTGAGGTTGCTGCGCTGCAGGGCGGTCGCCTCGGCGGTGGCACTGGGCGAGGTGCCGGGGTTGCGGTTGATCCAGCGCATCACGAGCGCCTCGGTGCCGGTCAGCGGCACGATGTCGAGGGTCTCCGAGCCGTGCGGGTCGATGTCACGCGCGATCCGGAGCAGGACGTCCGCGAACTCGGCGAGGACGTGGTCGGACACGGCGGAGTGCATGACCGTACTGTACCGATCTCGGGCGATGAGTTATGCTTTCATAACAATGACCACGGACACCGGAACCATCCGCGCGACGATCGCGACACCCACGACCAAGCAGCAGGGCATCACGACCGCGCTGCTCCTGGTGCTCGGCCTGCTCAGTGCCGTCGCCCCCTTCGCCACCGACCTGTACCTGCCGGCGTTCCCGCAGATGACCACCGAGCTCGGGGCGAGCGCCACCGCCGTCCAGCTCACCCTGACCGCGTTCCTGGTGGGCGTGACCGCGGGCCAGCTCGTGTTCGGCCCGCTGTCCGACCGGTTCGGCCGCGTGCCGCCGCTCATCGCCGGCGCCGCGGTGTGCGTGCTCGCCAGCATCGCCGCGGTGCTCGCGCCGAACATCGGCGTGCTCATCGCTGCCCGCCTGCTGCAGGGCCTCGGCGGTGCGGCCGGCATGGTGATCAGCCGTGCGGTCATCTCCGACCTGGCGACCGGCAAGTCCGCCGCCCGCGCGTTCTCCCTCATGATGATCGTCGGCGGGGTCGCCCCGGTCGTCGCACCGCTGCTCGGCGGCCTGCTCACCGGTCCGATCGGCTGGCGCGGCCTGCTCTCGATCGTGCTCGGCCTGTCGGTCGTCATGCTCATCGCGGTCCTCGCCGTGATCCGCGAGACCCACCTGAAGGAACACCGCGACGCCCTGCGCGAGGAACGCCGTGGCTCGGGCTCGGCCCTGCGTGCCCTGCGCTCCCGCACGTTCCTCGGCTACACCGCGGTGTTCGGCTTCGCGTTCGCCGTGATGATGGCCTACATCTCCGCGTCGCCGTTCCTGTACCAGGACATGATCGGCTTCGGCACGGTCGGCTACGGCCTGGCCTTCGGGCTGAACGCCCTGGCGCTGATGGGCGTCAGCATCCTGTCCGCCAAGCTCACCGCGACCCGTTCGGTCACGGGCGTGCTGTCGCTCGGCATCGTGCTGGTGCTCGCGTCGACCGTGGCGTTCGCGCTGCTCGTCGTGTCCGGGGCGCCGGTCATCTGGCTCGCCGTGCCGCTGTTCACCGCGGTGGGCTCGCTCGGCCTGGTGCTCGGCAACGCCACGGCACTCGCCCTCGGTGCCGTGCCCTCGGCCGCCGGCAGCGCCTCGGCCGTGCTCGGTGCCCTGCAGTTCGGGCTCGCGGCGCTCGTGTCCCCGCTCGTCAGCATCGGCGGCTCGGACACCGCGGCGCCGCTGGCGATCGTGATGCTCGCCGCCGCCGTGGTGGCCGTCGTGGCGCTGCTCGCGGCGCGGGGCCGGACCAGCCGGACCAGCACGCTCAGCTGACCCGGAAGGACACCGGCCGCTGACCCGGAACGGCACCGCCCGCTGACCCGGAACGACACTGTCGACGTCGTACGACATCGACAGTGTCGTTCCGCGTCGACCAGACCCCCGCCCCCGGCCCCCGCCCCTCATACACCACCCCCACCC
>NZ_QKTH01000017.1:0-79206 GCF_003234485.1 Curtobacterium sp. MCLR17_034 | reverse complement strand
ACCCCGAACGGCCCCGCCCCCGCCTGGGTCGTCCGCGCCGACGACCCGGCAGCGCCCTGGGCCGTCCTGGTGCACGGCCGCGGTGTGACCCGTGCCGAGACGATCCGCGCCGTCCCCGTCTTCCGTGCCGCCGGGTACTCGGTGGTGCTCGCCTCGTGGCGGAACGACGGCGTCGCCCCGCCGAGCGTCGACGGCCGCTACGGCCTCGGCAGCACCGAGTGGGAGGACGTCGACTCCGTCCTCCGCTGGCTCACCGCGCAGGACGCCCAGAGCGTCGTGCTCATGGGCTGGTCGATGGGCGGCGCCGTCGTGCTGCAGACCCTGCTCCGCTCGCGCTTCGCCGGTCTGGTCGACGGGGTGGTGCTCGAGTCCCCGGTGGTCGACTGGCACGCCGTGCTGAAGTCGCAGAGCCAGCTCCTGCGCCTGCCACGTCCGGTCCGCAAGGTCGCGCAGCGGCTGCTCCGCACGCCGGTGCTGTACCGGCTCGCCGGGCTCCAGGCTCCTGTGGACCTGCGCGAGCTCGACATGGTCACGCGATCCGACGAGCTCACGGTGCCGATCCTGCTGCTGCACAGCGACGACGACGGGTTCGTTCCGTCCTCGGCCTCACACGACCTGGCCCGCGCACGGCCCGACCTGGTGCGGCTCGAGATCCAGACCACGGCCCGGCACACCAAGCTCTGGAACCACGACGCCGACTGGTTCGACGCCCGGATCCTCGCGTGGCTGACCGAGGTGGTCCAGCGGCGCGGGGCGGCCAGCGCGCGGTAGACGCTTCGGTCGCTTCGTGAGCAGAAATGGTCGCGTCACCGTCGCGCACGCGACCATTTCTGCTCACCAAGCGGGTGGTGCGGCAACGTCCGTCACCGGAGCAGGGAGTCCTTGCGCTCCGGGTCGACGACCACGCTGACTCCGGACCGGTCGGTGACGGTGCAAGCAGATTCGAGCTGGACGCCGGAACCGTCGGTGAAGCGCAGATCGAGCCGGAAGTCGACGCCGATGAAGTCGAGCGTGTTCCGGGGGTGGACGGAGGATCCGGCCGGATCGTTCCCGCGGTTCGTCGCCATCGTCGGTTCCCCCTCATGGTTCTGACGACCCAGCCTGGCACGGCCAGCGGTTGCGATGCCGGAAAGCGGGTGCATCGACGGACGGGAGGCGCGGTGCCAGCTGGCACCGCGCCTCCCGTCCGTCAGTGGGTCGCGTCTACGCGACCGCCGCCTGTACCTGACGCTGCACGCGGCCGAGCATGCCCACCATGCCGCGGATCCGCAGGGGGCTGACCGCCTCGGACAGGCCGATGGTCAACGGGTAGTCCGTCGGGACGGCGAGCACCTGCTCGACGGTCAGGCCGGACAGTCCCTGTGCCAGGATCGAGGCGAAGCCGCGGGTGGTCGGCGCCTCGCGCGGGGCGGTGGCGTGCATCCGGACCACGTCCGGGGCGTCGCCGTCCTCGCCCACCGTCACGGTGATGAAGACGGGGGACTGGCACTCCTCGACGCGTTCGAGCTCGTCCTCGTGCCCCTGCAGGCGTTCGGGTAGCGCAGGCAGCTCGTTCGAGAACTCGAGCAGGAGCTGCAGGCGGTCCTTCTGGCCCAGGGCGAGGAAGTCGTCGCGGATCTCGGCGAGGGTGGCGGGGAGTGGTGCGTCGGTGCTGGCGTTCATCGGTTCGGAACAGTACCCGGCTCGGATCCCTGCACGATGGGGACGCGGACGGCGCTGCCCCACTCGGTCCACGAGCCGTCGTAGTTGCGGACGTTGTCGTAGCCGAGCAGGTGCTGCAGGACGAACCAGGTGTGGCTCGAGCGCTCACCGATGCGGCAGTAGGCGATGACCTCGTCGGCGTCACCGATGCCGGCGCCGTCACGGTAGACGGCGTCGAGCTCGGCGCGCGACTTGAAGGTGCCGTCGGGGGCGGCGGCCGTCGCCCAGGGGATGTTCACGGCGGTGGGGACGTGGCCGCCGCGCAGCGCGCCCTCTTCCGGGTAGTCGGGCGCGGTCGTGCGCTCCCCGCTGTACTCCGGGGCGCTGCGGACGTCGATGAGCGGCTTGCCGAGGTGCGCGAGGACGTCGTCCTTGAAGGCGCGGACGGGCTCGTCGTGGCGCTCGACGACGGGGTACTCGACGGGCGTGACCGGGGTCTCGTCGGTGGTCAGGGCGCGGTCCTCGGCGATCCACTTGCCGCGACCGCCGTCGAGCAGGCGGACGTCCTCGTGGCCGAACAGGGTGAGCACCCAGAGGGCGTACGCCGCCCACCAGTTGTTCTTGTCGCCGTAGATCACGACGGTGGTGTCGCGGCCGATGCCCTTGCCGCCGAGGAGCTCGGCGAACGCGGCGCCGTCGATGTAGTCGCGCTGCACCGGGTCGTTGAGGTCGGTGTGCCAGTCGATCTTCACGGCGCCCGGGATGTGGCCCGTCTCGTAGAGCAGGACGTCCTCGTCGGACTCGACGACCACCAGGTCGGGCGCGCCGGCCCCGGCGTCGAGTTGCTCCTGCAGCCACTCGGTGGAGACGAGGCGCTCCGGGTGCGCGTAGGCGGCGAACTTCTCGGACGGGTCGACCGGTGCGGTCATCGGGGGTACCTCCAGGGGTGCGGGGGAGCGTGGTGCGGGGTGAGCGTGGTGCGGGGCGGGCTTGGTGCCCGGGTGCGTGCTGCTGGCGCCGGACTAGGATCGGGCGTCGGCGCCTGTGGGCAACGGTACGCGGACGTACCGTGCCCCTGACGCAACGTGACACCCCACGACATGCTTCCCGGAAGGGTTCCCCCGATTGCCCGCTCACCTCGTCGACCGTGATCCCCAGGTGACGCCGCAGCAGATGGCTGCGGCGCTCGTGCCCCCGCCGCAGTTCACGGACGCGTCGTTCGACTCGTACCGGCCGGACCCGGACTACGACTCGCAGGCCTCGGTCCGCGATGCCGTCGCCGCGTTCGTGGCCGCCGGTCCGACGGAGGCCCCGCGCCGCGGGCTGTTCGGGCGCCGGAAGCAGGCGGCGGAACCCGCGGCGAAGTCCGGTGTGTACCTGGACGGCGGGTTCGGTGTCGGCAAGACCCACCTGCTCGCAGCCGCCTACCACGCGGCCACCGGCCGGAAGACGTTCGGCACCTTCATCGAGTACACCGCGCTCGTGGGCGCCCTGGGGTTCCAGGGGACCGTCGACCTGCTCCGCGGCACCGCACTGGTGTGCATCGACGAGTTCGAGCTCGACGACCCGGGCGACACGATGGTGATGACCCGGCTCATCAAGGAACTGACCGAGACCGGCACCCGCTTCGCCGCGACGTCGAACACGCCCCCGGGAGCCCTGGGCGAGGGGCGCTTCGCCGCGCAGGACTTCCTGCGCGAGATCCAGGCGATGTCGGACCGCTTCGACACCATGCGCATCGACGGCCTCGACTACCGCCGACGTGCCGTGGACGAGTCGGCGCAGGTGGTGTCCGACGTGCCCGCCGCGCTGCCGTCCGGCACCGTGACGCTCGACGACTTCGGCGCGGTGGTCGCGCACCTGGGTTCCGTGCACCCCTCGAAGTACGTCGCGCTGGTCGAGGACCTCGACGCCGTCGGGCTCACCGACGTCCGGGCGTTCACCGACCAGACCGACGCGCTGCGCTGGGTCGCCCTGGTGGACCGGCTGTACGACGCGCAGGTGCGCATCGTCGCGTCAGGCACGCCGCTCGACCAGGTGTACCCCGACGTGATGCTCGAGGGCGGGTACCGCAAGAAGTACCTGCGCGCGGCGTCCCGCGTGGTGGCGCTCACCCGCGCCTGAGCGTCGCTCGCCGTCAGACCGATCTGTCCACGGCGGTCTCCTGCCCCTCGCGCAGGGGACATCGGGCCGCTGGAAACACGACGTTTACAAACGGCGCGGTCGCGTTACATCCGCGAAACAGTTCGTGCTCCCTCGTGAAACCTCGCCTCGCCAGACTCTGTGACACCCGAGGCGGTCCAAGAGCCGCTCGTGCAATCGAGAGGTGAGCAGATGCTTGATCAGGGCAACACGACGTTCGTGTTGGTGATGGCTGCGCTGGTGTTGTTCATGACACCCGGCCTGGCCTTCTTCTACGGCGGCTTGGTGAAGGCCAAGTCCGTCATCTCCATGATGATGATGTCGTTCGGTGCGATCGCGCTCGTGAGCGTGCTCTGGGTGGTCTACGGCTACGCGATCGCCTTCGCCAACCACGGCGACGGCACGGCGGTCTCCGGCGTGGTCGGGTTCTTCAGCATCGACTGGAACCAGATCGGCCTCGGTCAGGCCTTCGAGGAGGCGCAGTCCTCGAACATCCAGGCGGCGTACCCGTCGATGGCCTTCGTCGGGTTCCAGGCGACGTTCGCGATCATCACCGTCGCGCTCATCTCCGGTGCCATCGCCGACCGCGCCAAGTTCGGCGCGTGGATGGTCTTCGCCGGCGTCTGGGTCACGGTCGTCTACTTCCCGGTCGCCTCGTGGGTCTTCAACCTGACCTCGGGCTGGGCCGCCACGTGGGGCGTCATCGACTTCGCCGGTGGCACCGCGGTGCACATCAACGCCGGTGCAGCGGGTCTCGCCCTGGCGATCGTCCTCGGCAAGCGCGTCGGCTTCGCCAAGGGTGCGCACAAGCCGCACAACCCGCCCTTCGTCCTGCTCGGTGCCGCCATCCTGTGGTTCGGCTGGTTCGGCTTCAACGCCGGCTCCGAGGGTGCAGCTGACGGCATCGCCGCGATCGCCTGGGTGAACACCCTCGCCGCCCCGGCCGCCGCCATCCTCGGCTGGCTGCTCATCGAGAAGCTCAAGGACGGCAAGGCCACCTCCGTCGGTGCCGCATCGGGTGCCGTCACCGGCCTCGTCGCGATCACCCCGGCCTGTGCCGCGCTGACCCCGGGCTGGGGCATCCTGCTCGGCTTCCTCGCCGGCATCGTCTGCTGCTTCGCGATCGACTGGAAGTACCGCCTGGGCTTCGACGACTCGCTCGACGTGGTCGGCGTCCACCTGGTCGGCGGCATCTTCGGCACGCTGTTCCTCGGCTTCTTCGCCAACGACACCGGCCTGATCTACTCCGGCTCGTTCGAGCAGCTCGGCAAGCAGGCCGTGGCGGCCCTCGCCGTCGGCCTCTACTCGTTCGTGCTCGCCCTGGTCATCGGGTTCGCCATCGAGAAGACGATGGGCTTCCGCGTCAAGACCGAGGACGAGGTCGCCGGCATCGACACCGCCGTCCACGGCGAAGAGGGCTACGTCCTCTACGAGCAGACCGACGACAGCCCGGTCAGCGTCCGCTAGTCACCAGGCACCACCCGCACGACGACGGGCCCCGCGCACACAGCAGCGCGGGGCCCGTCGTCGTTGCGTTGGTCGCGTTCTCGACGTGACCACGGCCGGGAGGCGCGGTGCGGGTCCGGCCCGCACCGCGCCTCCAGGCAGATGGTCGCGTCAGCGACCCGTTGGTTCCGTTGGTTCCGGTGGTTCCGTCACCAGGCGTAATCCTCCGGCGAGGTCTCGTGCCCCGGGAAGATCTCGTCGAGACGGTCCAGCGCACGCTGGTCGAGGCGGATGTCGACGGCGCGCACCGCGGACTCCCACTGCTCCATCGTGCGGGGGCCGGTGATCGGCGCCGTGACGCCGGGCTGGTGCAGCAGCCAGGCGAGTGCCAACTCGCCGGGCGTGTGGCCGAGCTCCTTCGCGAACGACTCGTACGACTGCAGCTGGTCGCGGTGCGCGTCGACGTACTCGGCGCTGCGGCCGGAGAGCCGACGGGAGCCGTTCTCGGTCTTCTCGATGACGCCGCCGAGCAGGCCGCCCTGCAGCGGCGACCAGGGGATCACGCCGAGGCCGTACGCGCGGGCGGCCGGCAGGACCTCGCGCTCGACGTCGCGGACCACGAGGTTGTAGATCGACTGCTCGCTGACCAGGCCGAAGGTGTTCCGGCGCTTCGCTGCCTCCTGCGCCTGGGCGATGTGCCACCCGGCGAAGTTCGACGAGCCGACGTACAGGACCTTGCCCTGCTGCACGGCGACGTCGATCGCCTGCCAGATCTCGTCCCACGGCGTCGCACGGTCGACGTGGTGGAACTGGTACAGGTCGATGTGGTCGGTCTGCAGTCGCTGCAGGCTCGCGTCGAGCGACTGCCGGATGTTCAGGGCGCTGAGCTTGCCGCCGTTCGGCCAGTCGGTCATCTCGCCGTAGACCTTCGTGGCGAGCACCGTCTTCTCGCGGCGACCGCCACCCTTGGCGAACCACCGTCCGATGATCTCCTCGGTGGCACCCTTGCCCACCGAGCCGCCGTAGCCGTTGGCGGTGTCGAAGAAGTTGACGCCGAGCTCGTGGGCCCGGTCCATGATCGCGTGCGAGTCGTCCTCGCTGGTCTCCGGGCCGAAGTTCATCGTGCCGAGCACGGCGCGGGAGACGGACAGACCGGTGCGACCGAGGTGTGTGTAGTCCATGAGACGGGTCTACTCGTGACGCGCTGGTGGCGCCAGGCCCTGGGAGTACCGGTCGGGGCTTGGTGCTCGTTGTGCTGGTCGGAGTAGTCAGGGTGGACCACCCGAGAGGAGCAGCCATGCCAGCCAAGGACGAGATCCCCAGCACCCTGCAGCGGTCCCCGGAGCACGCGCAGGAGATCTTCGAGAAGACACTGGACTCGGCGAACGAGACGTACGGCCCGGGTGAGCGGGCGCACCGCACGGCGTTCGCCGCCGTGAAGCACGAGTACGAGAAGGTCGGCGACCACTGGGAGGAGAAGGAGTCCTCCGGGCCGTCCGACTCCGGTGCCGCCGGCTCCCGCAATTCCGGGAAGACCGAGGGCGGTGTCGACGCGAAGGCCTCGAAGGCGCACCTGATGGACGTCGCGAAGCGGCTCGACGTCAGCGGCCGCTCCAAGATGACGAAGGACGAGCTGGTCGAGGCGATCGGCAAGGCGAACGACCGCGCCACGGCTGCCGCCCGGAAGTGACCGCGGGTGGGGCGCCGTCCATTCCCCGGTCGGCATGCGGCGGTGGGGTGAGGGGGTAACGTGCGGACGATGAACATCCCAGCACTCCGCGGCAGCCGGATCCTCGGGTTCGGACACCACCAGCCCGAACGCGTCCTGACCAACGACGAGCTCTCGACGATGGTCGACACGAACGACGAGTGGATCCGCACCCGCACCGGGATCCAGACCCGTCGGATCGCCGGTCCAGACGACACCGTCACGTCGTTGGCCATCGAGGCCGGCCGCCGTGCCCTCGTCGACGCCGGGGTGTCGCCCTCGGCCGTCGGACTCGTCATCGTCGCCTCCACCACCCACCAGGACCGCGCCCCGTACACGGCAGGCCGCGTCGCCGCTGCACTGGGCATGACGAACGGCCCGGCGCCGATCGACATCAACACCGCGTGCAGCGGGTTCGAGTACGCGCTCGGGCTCGCCGACCAGTCCATCCGCACCGGTTCGGCCGACGTCGCGCTCGTCATCGGGTCCGAGGTGCTGTCGGGGATCGCCGACTGGACCGACCGGTCGACGTGCGTGCTCGTCGGTGACGGGGCCGGTGCCGCCGTGCTCGGGGTCGCCGAGACGCCCGAGATCGGCCCGGTGTCGTGGGGGAGCGTGCCGCATCTGCTCGACGCCGTGCGGGTGGAGGGCTCGCCGGGGCGCTTCAACCAGGAGGGTCGCTCGATCTACCGGTGGGCCATCACCGAGGCCGAGGGGCACGCCCGCAAGGTCGTCGAGGCCGCCGGACTCACGATGGACGACATCGAGGTGTTCGCGTTCCACCAGGCGAACCTGCGGATCATCGAGCCGCTCGTCACCGCGCTCGGCGGGGAGTCGAAGTTCGTCATCCGGGATGTCGTCGAGTCCGGGAACACCTCGGCCGCCAGTGTGCCGCTCGGGCTCTCGAAGGCGTGGGAGCGTGGCGACCTCCCGGAGGGAGTGCCGGCCCTGCTGTTCGGGTTCGGTGGCGGGTTCGCCCACGCCGGGCAGGTCGTGACGACGCCGGTGCGGTCCTTCTAGGCGCAGCTGCACGAACGGCCCGGGCTCGGCTGCTGAGCATCCGTGCCCGGGCCCTGCTCGGTCGTCGCGCCGGGCCGTTCTCGGTCGGCGTGCCGGGCCGTTCTCGGTCGTCCTGGCTAACGCTTCGAGCGGGGGTCGTCCTGGCCCGGCTCGGTCCAGAGGTCCTGGTCCTTGCCCGTGCCGCGCTTCCACGGTAGGGCTCGCCGGGTCTTCTCGGCAGTCGGTGTGACCGTCAGCACGATGGGGAACTCCGCCGGCGGCATCCCGAACCCCGTCCGCGACGCCTGGATCACCTTGCGCCCCAGGGCGTGGTTCCCCAGACCGCCGACGGCCGCTCCGATGCCGAACGGGAGCGCGCGGCCGAGGACCGAACCGCCCTGCCGGATGGCGAAGCGCTTGATGAACTGGTCACGGACCTGTCCGCCGATGCCGTTGACGACCTGCTTCGGCAGCGAGGACGTCACCATCTCGCCCCAGAATGCCGTCCGGGCCTGCCCGCCGGCAGCCTGGCCGGCGAGCTGCTTGATGAGCTGCGTGCCCGGTGCGCCGAGGATCATCGCCATCACCAGCGTGCGGGCGCGCTCCGGGTCGTCCAGCGCGATGCCGTGGACCTCGGTCACCGACTGTGCGAACAGCGCGGTGGTCTCGAGGAACCCGACCGTCTCGGCGCCGCTCAGTCCGAGCGCAGCGGCCATCCCGACGCCGGGGATCACCGCGCTCGCGCCGACCGCGGCGCCACCGGTCGTGACCGCGGCCAGGTACTGCCGCTCGAGGATCTGGATCACCTCGGCGGGGGTCGCGTCGGGCTTGCGGCGACGGATCGCGTTGACGTGCGCGACCACGACGGGGCGCTGCACACTGATGACCCGATCGAGCCACTTGGCCCAGCCCGAGGGCTGGACCTGCTGCGTTCGGGGGTCGGACGTGGTGGGGGAGACCGGTGCGGTCGGCAGGGGCACGATCGACTGGTCCTTCGGGGCGCGGGCCATGCGCTCACCGTACGCCGCACACGTGAGAGGCTCGCTGGATGGACACCGACCCCGCGCAGCGAGCCCTCGACGACGCCCGTCGTGCGGCCGGGTTCCTGACCGTCCGGCAGGTGGCCGCCCTCGCGCCCGAGGTCCGGGTGCTCGATCCGGCGTCCGTCCTGATCGGGGAGGGCGTGTCGGTCCTGCCCGGCGTCGTGCTGTACCCGTCCACGACGCTCGAGACCCGTCACGGCGGGGCGATCACGCTGGCTGCCGGTGCCTGCCTGGGCCCCGGCCCCGTGACCGTCGTCGCGTCTGCGGCGACCGTGCACATCGGGGTGGGCGCCGAACTCGGCCCGGGCCCCGTCACCGTCGTCGCGGACGGGTCCGACGTCGTGATCGGTGGTCGGGCTCGCCTGACGGCCGGGTGTCTCGTCGAGGGGCCGGCGCGGATCGGTGCGGGCGCGCAGGTGCTCGGTCCGGTGTCCGTGCGTGACGTCGAGCTCGAGGACGGCGGCGACCACCGCGAACCCGACCCGGACCACCGCGGCGGCGTGGTCAAGGGCACCGGGCCGGTCCGTGGGGTGCGCGTGGGGCTCGGCGAGGTCGTGGTCGGTGGGGCAGTGGACATCGGGGCGTCCTCCGGTCGGCCGCGGATCGAGCGTCAGCGCACGTACCACCCGGATGCGCCGCGTCGTCCGCGCTGATCGTCGAACACGCAGCCTCAGCACGGGACACCCGCACGCCGCAGGGCAGCCCGCACCCGGTCGGGCTGCATCAGGTCGGCCCACCAGAGCCGCACGACCGCGCGGACCTCGGGGAACGACCGGATGAAGTCCTCACGCCGCTTCTCGCGCCAGTGCGCGTCCGCGGTGGAGCGCCCGTCGAGCAGCACCGGGTCCTCGTACTTCGCGCGGCCGTCGACCTCGACCACGACGCCCTGGTCCGGGAACCAGAAGTCCACGACCGCCGTGGCCGATCCGGCCCGGGCGAACACGTGCTGCTGCACCGGCTCCGGCACACCGAGCTCCCGGAACCGCACGCGGCACACCGACTCCGCGGGTGACCCCGACAGCGCCGACCCCATCCCCACCGCGATCCCCGCCTTCGTCCGGGCGAAGACCAGCGATGTGAGTTCCGCGTCCAGCGCCTCACGGTCGGCGAGCCGACGGGAGAGCACGGCATCGACGACGGGGAGTGCTTCGAGCAAGGAGCGCGTGGCAGCGACGTCGATGGCGGTCCTCGCGGCCGTCGTCGTGGGGGTCGCCTGCTGGTCGACGAGGACTGCGGGCGCTCGCCCCTGTGCACCGTGCCGGACGAACCACGCCGTGACACGGGTGTGCGTCGTGGTCGGATCGGCGAGGTGCACCTTGGGTGGGGCGGTCCCGATCAACGGGAGTCCGAGGACCGCGCAGGCAGACTGGTGTGAGACGACATCGGTCGCGCGGAGTCGGTGCGCCGAGGCCCGGACGAGCACGTGGTGCTGCTCACCGGGGTGCATCCCGTCGAGTGCATCCGGGCGGACGAGGACGCCGGGGCGGAGGCGTTCGTACCGTCCCCGTTGGACATCGCGCTCGAGCGCGCGGCGTTCAGCGGAGGTCGCACCCGTCGTGCGGATCAGTTCGACGTCGTTCGCTCTGGACATGGCACCAGGCTCGCCGAACCTCGTGGCCCAGCTCTCGCCGTCGTCCGATCTGTGGAGAGACGGGCGGCGACGACGACCTGTGCAGGACTGACCAGCTGCAATGCGCGTGCATCTTGCGACGATCCACGCGTCGAACGACTCGTGTCTTGTCGTCACATGCACACGCAGCCTCTGCGTGCACATCTTCCGACGATCCACGCCGAGAACGACTGGTGGAATGTCGCAGAACGGGTGCGAAGCAGCTCCGCGCCCGCCCGGCGCGCCCGCGCTACACCCGCGCGAGCTCCGCCCGCAGCGGCAGGTCCTGCTCCTCGAGGATGACCTGCGCGCCCACGGCCGTCCGGGCGTTCACGACGATCGGCGCGAGCAGGTTGACCGTGGTGCCGGACGCGCCGGGGTTCGCGACGACGAGCAGCATCGCGTCGGCGGGGTCGGTCAGCCCGAGCCCGGCAGCCTGCTCGTCGGTGAGCTCCGGCGCGTACGACGGCAGGTGCACCGCGGCGTCGAGCAGGAACAGCCGCGCGTCGTCGCCGACGAGCGTGAACAGCCCCTCGGCGCCGTCGACCGGCGAGAGCTCGAAGGCCGCGGCGGGAGCGAGCCCGAACGGCGGGACGGCGAAGGTCAGGGAGATGCTCATCGGAGGTAGTCCATCAGGGTCGGCTGCAGGACCTTCGCGGTGACGGCGAGGGCTGCCTGGTAGTTGGTCTGCTGCACCTGCAGGTCGAGGACGGCCTTCGCGAGGTCGACGTCCTCGATGCCGGCGCGGCGGCTCTCGAGCGAGACGGTCGCGGACTTCAGCGAGTCCTGTGCCGCGAGGGCGGCTGCGTGCCGGACGCCGACGTCGGCCTGGGCGCCGCGGACGGTTCCGAGCGCCGTGTCGACGTCCCCGATGCGAGCGTTCACGTTCACCCCGTTCTGCAGGTCACTGACGATGGAGTCGATCATGCCGAACACCGAGTCGTCGCCGGATCCGAAGACCGCGGTGCCGGTGGTGTCGACCCGCACCGTGGTGCCGTCGCCGACCCGACGGGACACGTCGGTGCCCGATGCCGCCCAACCCGTTGCGGGATCGTAGGCGACAGCGGCGGTCGACGATCCCGCGAACACCGAACGGGTGCCGTAGGTGGTGTTCGCACGGGCCTCGAGGTCGGCTTTGAGCGACCGGAACTGCGTGACGAACGCGTCGCGGTCGGTGTCGCTCATGGTGCCGGAGTTCGCGGCCCGCACCGTGAGGTCGCGGACGTTGTTGAGCACCGAGTACACGCCGGACAGCGCACTGTCGGTGGTCGCGAGCCACGCCGCGGCGTCGTTCGCGTTCCGCGAGTACTGCGAGGCTGCGGCCTGCTCCTTGCGCACCTGCATCGACGACGCGGTGCCGACCGGGTCGTCCGAGGGCTTCTGGATGGCACGCAACGTCGTGGCCTGGTCGGTGAGCTCGGCGACCCGCGCGGCACCGGCCTGCAGCCGGGCCGAGGCGGCCGCCATCGACATCTGGGTGGTCACACGGGTGATCACGATCAGCCCCTCCCGACGAGTCCGACGCGGTTGATGATGGTGTCGAGCATCTCGTCGACCGCGGTCAGGACGCGCGCCGCGCCCTGGTACGCGTGCTGGTAGCTCAGCAGGTTGACGTTCTCCTCGTCGAGGTCGACGCCGGCGCTCGACTGCTGCTGGTTGCGCGCGTTGGTGAGCGCGAGTCCGGTCATCGTCGATTCCGACGTGGCCGACCTGGAGGCGGTGCCCACCCCCGCCACGAACGTCGCCCAGACCTGGTCGGCACCGTCCGACGACGCCCCGAGTCGCGCGAGCGCGTCGGCGAACGAGTCGTCGAGTTCCCCCGCCGCGTTCCGCGTCGCCAGCCCACTGGCGTCCGTGGGGACGACGCCGAGTGCCTGGGCGGCGGGGACGCCGGCCGTCAGGGAGAAGAAGGGTGCGCCGGTGGTGCCGGCCGGGGTGGTCCCGGCGGCGTGCAGGGTGTTCACGGTCGTGGCGAGCCGCGTGGCCACGGCGTCGTAGGACGCGGAGGCCTCGGCGAGTGCGCCGCCGGTGCCGGTGCCGGACGCGGGTGCGAGGACCGTGAGGGCCCCACCGATCGACCCGCCGCTCAGTCCCACCACCCCGGCCGTGCCGGTGGTCCAGGTCAGGGTGACCGCGGTGCCGTCGGCGAGACGTTCGCCGCCGCCGAGGGCGACCGAGCGTGCGTCGGTGCCCTGCACGAGCGGGTTGCCGCCGAGGAGCACGTCGACCGTGCCGTCGGCGTTCGTCCGGGTGGTGCCGCCGGCGAGCGTGGCGATCTGCTGCGTGAGCTGGTCGCGCTGGTCGAGCAGCTCGTTGGCGTTGCCGCCCGAGGCGAGCGCGGTGCGGATCCGGCCGTTCAGGTCGGCGACCTGCTCCGCGGCGCCGTTCAGCTGGGCGACCTGCCCGGTCAGGGTGCCGCGCACCGAGGACCACTGCGCGTCGACGGCCTTCGAGCCGGCGGCCAGGGCGGCGACGACGGTGCCGGCGGCCCCGAGCACGGCACTGGCGGCACCCGGGTCGTCGGGGTGGCTGGCGAGCTCGCTCCAGGACGACCAGAACGCGTCGAGCTTGGCGCTCAGGCCGTCCTTGCCGGGCTCGTGCAACCCGGTCTCGAGGGCGGAGAGCGCCGTGGCGCGGGCATCGGCGTAGGCCGACGAACCGGCGGCGACGCGGACACCGGCGTCGAGCGTCAGGGACGCCAGGCGAGCGATGCCGTCGACCGAGACGCCCTGGCCGGCGAGGGCCGCGGTGCCCCGCATGAACCCGGTCTGGGTCGCGGGGATCGAGTTCTGCGTGACGCGCTGCCGCGTGTACCCGGCGGTGCCGGCGTTCGCGATGTTCTGGCCGGTGACGTCGATGCCGGCACGGGCGGCTGCGAGGCCGGAGTAGGCGGTCGCGAGGGATCCGAAGGTGCTGACCACGGTGCTACAGCGTCCCCTCGAACAGGCGGGCGCCGTCCTGGCCTGCGCCGGACGTCCCACTGGCGTCGTAGGTGGCGGCGCCGGTGACGGTCCCCGCCAGGGTCTCCTCGGTGGCCTGGGCGGCGACACGCAGGAACCGGTCGTTCTCGTCGCGCAGGGCGCCGATCTGGGTGGTCAGCTCGACCATCGCGGTGAGGTGCGACGACAGGATCTCGCCCCACGGCCCGTTCGGTGCCGCGGCGACGACGTCGCGCAGGGGAGCGTCGGCGGGGACGCCCCACTCCTCGGCGACCTCGGCGCTCTGCGCGGCGCGCTCGAGCCCGGTGCTGCGGAGCCGGTCGAGGACCTGCTCGACCTCGCGGCTGGCGTGCGACACCCAGCGGGAGCGGCCCGCGGTGAGCAGGAGCTGCTCCTCCTCGAGCTTGAAGGTGAGCAGTTCGAGCAGCTCGCGTTCGCGCCAGAGCACGGCGGACAGGTCGTTCACGCTCATCAGCTCCTCCCAGGTGGTGGTTCGTCGGGGTGGTCCCCGGTCCGTCATCCTGCGGACACCGGGACCTATCGACTCGGTGACCGCGACCGTAAGCCCCGGCGGCCGAGTGCCGTCCCCCGTACTCGTCGACTTTGTGACCCGATGACCCCCGTCGGGGGACAAGAACGAGCGTTCCCAACCCTGAGTCCCCCCAAATGCCGACCGGAAAGGGGGCCTGACACCCCCGCACTGGGGACGGTTGAGCACCTGTTCAGCGCATTGCCAGCCGATACATTCAGAACGCACCCCGGGGGACACCCGGAACCGCTCGGGAACGATGCGGGGTGCACCGCGCGGAGGGACCCGGGCGGGTCTTCGGCGTACGCACCGGCCATCCGAGGCCGGCGTCCGTCGCGCCCACGGACGGGTGAGCCGACACACGTCAGGTCGACCAGGGGAACAGCATGGACCGCACCGAACGCAACGCGATGATCGTGGAGCACCTCCCGCTCGTGGGCTACATCGTGGCCGACGTCCGCTCCCGGGCGACGCACCTGGATCGCGACGACCTCGCCGCCGTCGGATCGCTCGCACTCGTCGCAGCCGCCGAGGCCTTCGACCCCACCCTCGGCGTGCCGTTCGGTGCCTACGCCCGCACCCGGATCGCCGGTGCGCTGGCCGACGACATGCGCTCGGCCGACTGGGCCTCCCGCGGCACCCGGAAGCGGATCCGCGAGACCCTGGCCACGCAGGAGGCACTGTCCGCACGGCTCGGCCGGAGCGTCGGCGCCCAGGAGATCGCCGATGCCATGGGCGTCGACAAGCAGACCGCCGTCGACGCGATGAGCGACGCCGCCCGGACCGTCGCGCCGCTCGACGAGACCGTGCACGACCTCGTCTCCGCGGACCTGCCGCTCCCCGGGGACGACCTGCTCGAGACCGAGAAGCGCCGGTACCTCCGCGCCGCGGTCGAGGCCCTGCCGGAGCGGATGCGCTTCATCGTCGAGGCCGTGTACTTCGGCGACCGCTCGGTCACCGACGTCGCCGCCGAGCTCGGCATCACGCACTCGGCCGTCTCGCAGCAGCGCTCCGAGGCGATGCGCCTGCTCCACGACGGTCTCGCCGCCCACTACGGCGACGGCACGACCGTCGAGCCCGCGAGCCGCACCACCGCGGCCCGCCGCAGCGCCTACCTCGCCCGTGTCGCCACGAACGCCGCCGCCGGTGTCGCCCGTGCCGTGCACGACGCCGCGTCCGGCCCGGCCGTCGCTGCGAGTTGAGACGTCGGCGGAAACTTCTCCGCCGATCCCCTAACGACTCCCGGCAACCGGTCGAGAGTCATCCATGTCAGCCCACGGACGGGCCGACGTACGACCCACATTCACGGAGGAAACCACCATGGGTATGTCCATCAACACCAACCTCTCGGCACTCAACACGTACCGGAACCTCAACGCGACGCAGAACGACCTGTCGAAGTCCCTCGAGAAGCTCTCGTCGGGTCTCCGCATCAACCGTGCTGCCGACGACGCTGCCGGTCTGTCGATCTCCGAGGGGCTGAAGTCCCAGGTCGGTGGCCTCACGGTCGCCGCCCGCAACGCGCAGGACGGCATCTCCGTCGTGCAGACCGCTGAAGGTGGCCTCACCGAGACCCACTCGATCCTCCAGCGCATGCGCGACCTGGCAGTGCAGGCCGGCAACGACTCGAACAACGAGGACTCCCGCAAGGCGATCACCACCGAGGTCGGCGAGCTCACCAAGGAGCTCACCCGCATCTCGGAGTCGACCAACTTCAACGGCATCAACCTGCTCGACGGCTCCGCCGGCACCGCAGGCGTCCTGAAGTTCCAGGTCGGCGCGAACGGCGACGCGGCGAGCCAGATCGACGTGGACCTGTCGAAGTCGAACGTGGAGTCCGTGTCGACCGCGGTCGGCGCGCTCACCTTCGACTCGGCGACGAACGCTCAGGCCGCCATCACCGCGATCGACGAGCAGATCAAGTACGTCTCCTCGGCTCGTTCGAGCATCGGTGCCGTCCAGAACCGCTTCGACCACGCCATCAACGTGACGAACGTGGCCAAGGAGAACCTCACCGCTGCCTCCTCGCGCATCACCGACGTCGACATGGCGGAGGAGATGGTCAAGTACACGCGCGACAACATCCTCAGCCAGGCCGGCACCTCGATGCTCGCGCAGGCGAACCAGAGCACCCAGGGCGTGCTCTCGCTCCTGCGCTAGCCATCACGACGTCCGTCCTCCGGGCCCGATCGGGTGCCCCGGGGGGCGGACGCCGCCGTCCTGACCACCTCCACGACGCCAGGGAGTGTCGACGATGTCCTCGTCCGTGTCCTCGAGCACCAGCCTCGCGATCGATGGTCTGGTCAGCGGTCTCAAGACGACCGACCTCATCAACTCGCTGATGAGCGTCGAGGGGGTCCCGCAGACCCTGCTCAAGAACAAGCTCACCACCACCAACTCGTTCATCTCGTCACTGCAGACGCTCAACGGGTTGATCCAGGGGCTCGCCACGAAGGCCGCGGACGCCGCGAAGGCCTCGTCGCTCGACCTCTTCGCCGCGACGAGCACCGCGCCGAGCGTCACCGCCGTCACCGGTGCCGGGGCGACCGCCGGCTCCATCAGCTTCACCGTCGGTTCGACCGCCTCGGCCCAGGTCGGGGTCACGGCCGCGATGTCGACGTGGTCGACCGGTGCGCAGCCGATCACGATCGTCGGCGCGGACGGCGGGTCGACCACCGTGACACCGGCGTCCGGTTCGCTCGACGACGCCGTGTCCGCCCTGAACAAGTCCGGTGCGGGCGTCACCGCGACGAAGGTCTCCGCCGGCACCGATGCCGACGGCAGCAAGCTCTACCGCCTGCAGGTCACGTCCGCCACGACCGGGGCGGCCGGCGGCTTCCAGGTGTACCGGGGCGGTGCCGACGACGTGGCAGCGGGCACCGCGACGAACGTCCTCACCGATACGGGCGCCGCCGTCGTCACCGCGGCGACCGACGCCAGCGTCACCCTCTGGGCCGGCACCGCCGCCGCGCAGACGGTCACGAGCGCCACGAACACCTTCACCGGGCTCGTCCCCGGGCTCGACGTCACCGTGTCGAAGGCCACAACCGAACCCGTCACCGTGACGGTCGCGCAGGACACGACCAAGGCCCAGTCCGTGGCCTCCGGGCTCGTCGACGCGATGAACGCGGTCGCCGCCTACTACAAGACGAACACCGCGGTGTCGAGCTCGACCAGCGCGACGTCCGGCACCACGACGACGAAGGCCGGCGTCCTGCTCGGCGACGGTGCGTCCCGCGACGCCGTGCAGCGGCTCACGAGCACGATGTCCGCCCCCGTCGGCGGCAAGTCGCCGTCGACGATCGGCATCGTGATCACGAAGGACGGCAGCTTCACCTTCGACCCGGAGGTCTTCCAGAAGGCACTCGCCTCCGACCCGAAGGCCACCCAGGCGATGCTCTCCGGGGTCGCCGCGAACGTCGGCGCCGCGGCCACCGCCGCGTCCGACAAGTACGACGGCTCGGTCACCACGTCCATCACCGGGCAGCAGGCCGTCGCCAAGGACCTCAACACCCAGATCGACAGCTGGACCGACCGGCTGACGATGCGCCGTGCCGCCCTGCAGACCCTCTACTCATCCCTCGAGACCAGCCTCAGCAAGCTCCAGTCGCAGTCGAGCTGGCTCGCCAGCCAGCTGGCCTCGACGTCGAGCTGACGGGAACGACCATGACCTTCGACTTCCAGGCAGCCGCCTTCCGCCAGGCCGCCCAGCCGCGCACCGTCACCGACCAGCGTCGTGCCCAGTACACGAACGAGGCCGTGCTCTCGGCGACGCCGGCCCAGCTCGTGACGATGCTCTACGACCGGCTGCTGCTCGACCTGCACCGTGCCGAGGCCGCGCAGGTCGCCGCCGACTGGGAGGCGGCCCGCGAGCAGCTCCTGCACGCGCAGGCGATCGTCGGTGAACTCTCGAGCACCCTCCGGATCGACGTCTGGGACGGCGGCGAGGGCCTGCTGGCCGTCTACAACTACGCCTCCACGTCGCTCATCACGGCGAACGTGCACCGCGACGTGCAGGCCACCCGCGACTGCATCCGGATCCTCGAGCCGCTGCGTCAGTCGTGGCACGAGGCGGCCGCCTCGCTGCCCGCGACGCCCGCCACGCAGCAGCCGACCGGGGGAGCCCTCGGTGTCGCCTGAGCCGTCCGCAGAGCTGTCGCCTGAGCCGTCCGACGGACGAGCCGCATGGGAGGCCCTGCTCACGTCCCTGGAGCACGACGCCGCCGGGCAGGCGGCCGACTCCACGGCCGCGGCCGGGTGGTCGGAACCGGCCGGGCTGGGACCGCTGCCGCGTGACCTGGTGGGACGGGCCTCCCGGCTCCTCGCCGCGCAGCGGGACCGGATGACGGTGCTCGAGGCGGACCGCCGCTCGACGCTGGAGCACCTCGGTGCTCTGCGCGCCGTCGACGCCACGCGCGAGCCCCGCGGCTCCGTGTACCTCGACGCTTCCGCCTGACCCGCGCCCCCGCATCAGTTCTGCGACAGAGCACCCGTCGATCGACGGGTGCTCTGTCGCATCTCGGGTGGTCCGCCCCACCGCCGCACCGCCCCCCGTTCGGGGCGATGCCTAACGCGGCGGACGACGGGCTCCGATAGCGCCACTCGAGCACGGATCGCTCACCAGTTCGGCCAGGGATCGGCCACCACCGCACGGCGACGTCGCACCGACGACGCCTGACGAGGGGATCCTTCGTGTTCGATTCCGTGACGAGCGTCGCGCTGCAGAGCGCACTCGACGGCCTGTCGATGCGCCAGAAGGTGATCGCGAACAACATCGCGAACATCAACACGACGAACTACCACGCCGAGAAGGTCCAGTTCGAGGACGCCCTGGCGAAGTCGATCGTGGACGGCGACGGCGCCACCACGCCGACGATGGCGCGCAGCCTCGAGCCGACGAACACGAACGGCAACAACGTCAACCTCGACGAGGAGACGCTGTCGAACATCGACACCGTGCTGCGGTACCAGTTCGCCACGCAGGCGATGAACTCCGAGCTCACCAGCGTCCGTGCGGCGATGCGGACGAACTCGTGACGACCTTCGACGCGATCGGCATCGCGAGCACCGGCCTGACCGTGCACCGGAAGTGGCTCGACGCCGTCTCGGACAACATCGCGAACGCGAACACCGTGAAGTCGATGGACGACACCGCGTTCCAGGCGCGCTACGTCGAGGTGCAGGAGGGTGCCGGCGTCTCCGGCGCCTACGTCAAGGGCGCTGCGTTCGGCAGCGCCGCCGGCCGGGTGACCTACGACCCGGACAACCCGCTCGCGAACGAGGAGGGCTACGTCCGCATGCCCGACATCGACCTCGGCACGCAGATGGCGGACCTCATCATGGCCCAGCGCGGCTACCAGGCGAACGCCGCCGTGGTCGACCGTGCCAAGACCGCCTACGAGGCGGCACTGCAGATCGGGAAGAACTGATGCCCATCGACGCCGTGAACGGTGTGACCACCAACGCGATGACGAACGCTCTGACGAGTGTGTCGGGGACGTCCAGCGACAGCACGAACGCGACCGGTGCCGCCGGCGCGACGACCGACGGCAGCGGGTTCGCCGCGAGCCTCGGCAACGCCGTCGACGGGCTGCAGTCGTTGCAGAGCGACTCGAAGACCCTCGCGCTCAAGGCCGTGACCGGCAACCTCGACGACATCCACGACGCCACGATCGCCGCCACCCGCGCGCAGGTCACGCTCGAGCTCGTCTCCGCCGTCCGCAACAAGGGCGTCGACGCCTTCAACGAGATCATGAGGATGCAGGCCTGATGCCCGTCGCCGTCAAGAACGTCTTCGCGCGCCTCAGCGCCTACGTGAAGGGCTTCTCCGCCGCCCAGCGCACCATCGCGATCCTGGCGATCGCGGCGCTCGTGCTCGGCGGGATCGCCCTGGCGTCCTGGCTCGGCAAGGCGTCCTACGCCCCGCTCTTCACCGGGCTCGCCGCGGCCGACGCGAGCTCCATCACGGACCAGCTGCAGACCGACGGTGTGCCGTTCCAGCTCACCGACGGCGGCGCGACGATCCTCGTGCCGCAGGCCCAGGTGTACTCGGAGCGGCTCAAGGCGGCGTCGAACGGCCTGCCGTCGTCGAACGAGGGCGGCTACTCGCTGCTCGACAAGATGGGCGTGACGAGCTCGGAGTTCCAGCAGGACGTCACCTACAAGCGCGCGATGGAGGGCGAGCTCGCCAAGACCATCGGTGCGATGGACGGCGTGCAGACCGCCACCGTGCAGCTCGCGATCCCGGAGAAGTCGGTGTTCGTCTCCGAGGAGAAGGACCCGACCGCGTCGGTGTTCATCGCGACCGAGAACGGCACGCAGCTCAGCACCGACCAGGTGCAGGCCATCGTGCACCTGACGAGCGCCTCGGTCGAGGGCATGCAGCCCACCGACGTCTCGGTCGTCGACGCGAAGGGTCAGACCCTGTCCGCCGTCGGCACCGGTGCGACCGGGAGCGGCGCGGACCAGGCCGCCGACTACGACGCGGCGACGAGCAAGAAGATCCAGGACCTGCTCGACACCACGCTCGGCGTCGGCAACGCGACCGTCGTGGTCTCCGGGACCATGAACCAGGAGTCCGGCACGCGGACGTCCGAGAGCTACACGAGCCCGACCTCGGGTCCGGTCGCCCTGAACGAGTCGAGCACCACCGAGGAGTACGGCGCCGGCTCCGGCGCGGGGAGCGGCGCGACGGGGGTCCTCGGTCCGGACAACATCGCCGTCCCGAACGGCACCGCGACGAGCGGCACCGGTGACGACGGGTACAAGAACGAGTCGGCGACGAAGAACAACGCCGTCGACCACACCACCGAGACCACGCAGATCCCCTCGGGCGGGCTCGACCGGCAGACCATCTCGGTCGCGCTGAACTCGAAGGCCGACGCCGTGCAGAACGCGAACCTGCAGAGCATCAACGACCTGGTGTCCGCCGCCGCGGGTGTCGACCAGGACCGTGGCGACCAGGTCAAGGTCGCGATGATGGACTTCGACACGAGCGCCTCCGACCAGGCCGCCAAGGCCCTGGAGGCCCAGCAGAAGGCCGACCAGCAGGAAGCACTGTGGTCGTCGATCCGCACCGCCGGCATCGTGATCGGCATCGTCCTCGCCGTCATCGCGATCATGTTCTTCGTCGCCCGCCGCAACCGGAAGCAGGAGCGCGAGGCCGTCGACCTCGGCGAGCTCGACGCCTTCGCCGGTGAGACGTTCCAGCTGCCCCTCGCGATGGACGGCGTCGACGACCGGGCCACGCTCGGTGCCGGTGACGCGCCGACCGCCGTGCTGTCGGCGATGCCCGCCGGCGACGCCCCCACCGAGGTGCTGACGACCGAGGAGATCACCGCCGAGCGCCGCCGTCAGGACATCTCCGCCCTGGCCGAGCGCGACCCGAAGCGCACCGCCGAGCTCCTGCGCGGGCTCCTGGACGACCGGGCACCGGTGTGAGCGCGCTCATGCCGAGCCCCGGCGGCGGCTCCGGTCCGAGCGACCGTGCCCTGACCGGTGCGCAGAAGGTCGCGCTCATCCTCATGCAGATGGAGACCGACCGCGCCGCCGAGGTGATGAAGCAGTTCACCGAGATGGAGGCCGAGGAGATCTCCGCCGAGATCGTCCGGATGCGCCGCGTCGAGGACACCGTCGTCGACCAGACGCTGTCGGAGTTCCACCGGATCACGATGAGCGGCCGGCTGCAGAAGCGCGGCGGCAAGGAGACCGCGCTCGGGCTGCTCGAGGCGTCGTTCGGCGCCGAGCGGGCCGCCGGCGTGATGGACCGTCTGGCCTCGAACCTCGCCGGCCAGTCGTTCGACTTCCTCGACGACGCCGAACCCGGCCAGGTCATCTCCCTGCTCGAGGGCGAGCTGCCGCAGACGATCGCCCTCGTGCTCGCCCACCTGGGCGCCGGTCAGGCCAGTGCTGTGCTCGCCGGGATCGACGAGCGGGTCCGCACCGACGTCGCCCAGGCCTTCGCCACGATGGGCAGCGCGACCCCCGAGGCCGTCGGCATCGTCGCCGGTGTGCTGCGCCAGCGCGCCGGGGCCGTCGTGTCGCCGCGCGAGAGCGTCGAGGTCGTCGGTGGCATCGCGCCCCTGGTCGACATCATCAACCGCTCGGACGTCGCGACCGAGAAGGCCGTGCTCGAGGGACTCGAGGCCCGCGACCCGGAGCTCGCCGAGGACATCCGCTCCCGCATGCTCACCTTCGAGGACATCGTGAAGCTCGAGTCCCGCGACATCCAGCAGGTGCTGCGCGGCATCGACTCGAAGATCCTCGCGACCGCCATGAAGGGCGCAGCCGGTCCGGTCGTCGAGACCATCCGCGCGAACGTGTCCGAGCGCAACCGCGAACTGCTCGACGACGAACTGCAGGCCATGGGCCCGGTCCGCGTCTCGCAGGTCGAGGAAGCCCGCGCCGAGGTCGTCCGTTCCGTGCGCGAACTCGAGGCCCAGGGCGTCGTCACCGTGCACCGCGCCGAGGAGGACGAGCTCGTTGACTGACACCGTCGTGCACCGCGTCGCCTTCCCGGTGCTCGCCGACCCCGCCGAACGCGAGCGCGCGTCGAGCGCGGACGTCCGCGGGCACGCGGCCGGCTACACCGCCGGCCTGCGGGCCGCGCAGGCCGAGACCGACGCCCTGCGCGCCCGGCTCGAGGCCGAGCACGCCGCGCGGATCACCGCGCTGCAGGCCGACACGGCCCGCCGGATCGCGGTCCTCGACGCCGCCACGAACGCCATGCTGTCCACGGTCGCACCTGTCCTGGCGGACGCCGAGGCGTCGGTCGCGAGTGCGGCAGTCGACCTGGCCGAGGCGATCGTCGGGAACGTGGTCCGCGCCTCCAGGCCCGCACACGACGCGAACGTCACCGACGGTCCGAACGGACCGGGCAGCCGGGAGGCCCGGATCGCGTCCGGCGCCGAGGCCACCGTCCGGCGGGCGCTCGCGTCCGTCGACAGCACGGTCCCGGTGGCCGTCCGGCTGAGCCCGGCGGACGCGGCGCGCGTCGCCGGCCTCGACCTGCCGGTGCCGGTCGTCGCCGACGGCGCCCTGCGCGACGGCGACGCCGTCGTCGACCTGCCGGACGGCATGCTCGACGCGCGCATCGCCACGGCGCTCGACCGCGCCCGCACCGCCCTCGGTGTCGACGCGACGGGAGCCGACCGGTGACCGCCACGCTGCTCCGTCCGCGCGGTCTCAACGAGGCGCTGCTGCGGGCCGCACCCCAGCGGGTCGGTGTCGTCACGAGCGCCGTCGGCCTGGGGCTCACGATCGCCGGGCTCGACGCCCGCGTCGGCGAGGTCGTCACGGTCGGCGCCGAGGACGGCGACCAGACCGCGGTCGAGGTCGTCGCCACCGATGCCTCGGGCGTCCGCTGCATGCCGCTCGGCCGCCTGACCGGCGTGACCGCGGGCACCCCGGCGCGTCCGACCGGCCGCCCGGTGCTCGTGCCGACCGGATCCGGTCTGTTCGGCCGCGTGCTCGACGGGCTCGGCCGACCGATCGACGACCGCGGCCCGCTCGAGGGTCCCGGCGGCGAAGCGGTCACCTGGGTCCCGCTCGACCACGACACCCCGAGCGCGATGGCCCGGACCCGCATCGACACCCCGATGCAGCTCGGCGTCCGCGTGCTCGACACCCTGACCACCGTCGGCCGCGGGCAGCGGATGGGCCTGTTCGCCGGGTCCGGCGTGGGCAAGTCGTCGCTGCTGTCGATGATCGCGCGCGGGAGCGACGCAGCCGTCAACGTCATCGCCCTGGTGGGGGAGCGCGGCCGTGAGGTGCGCGAGTTCCTGGAGGACGACCTGGGACCCGAGGGGCTCGCCCGCTCGATCGTCGTCGTGTCCACCTCTGACGAGCCCGCGCTCATGCGCCTGCGTGCCGCGTTCGTCGCGACCCGCATCGCCGAGTCGTTCCGCGACGCTGGCCAGGACGTCGTGCTCATGATGGACTCGCTCACCCGCGTCGCGATGGCGCAGCGTGAGATCGGGCTGTCGGTGGGGGAGCCGCCGGCGACCCGGGGCTACCCGCCGTCGACGTTCTCGGTGCTCGCCGGACTGCTCGAGCGCGCCGGGACCGACCGCGTCGGCAGCATCACGGGCATGTACACCGTGCTGGTCGACGGCGACGACCACAACGAGCCGATCGCCGACGCGGCCCGCAGCATCCTCGACGGCCACGTCGTGCTCGACCGGAAGCTCGCGATCGCCGGGCACTTCCCGTCGGTCGACGCCCTCGGCTCGGTGTCCCGCGTCGCCTCGAAGGTCACCCGACCCGAGCAGCGTGCCGCCGCCACCGTGCTGCGGAAGGTGATGGCCGCCCGAGCCGGCGCCCAGGACCTCCTCGACGTCGGTGCGTACCAGCGCGGGTCGAACCCGCTCGTGGACGCCGCCGTCGACCACCAGGGATCGATCGACGCGTTCCTGCGCCAGGGCATGGACGAGCGGGCGACCGCTGATGCGTCCTGGCAGCGCCTCGGCGGCCTCGTGCAGCAGCTGGGGGTGTCGTGATGGCCCGCCGTTTCCCGCTCGCCGGACTCCTGCGCCTGCGCCACACCGAACAGGACCGTGCCGCCGCCACACTGGCCACCGCGAACGAGCGCGTCCGCGACGCCGCCGACGCCCGGATCGCCGCACGCCGCAGCCTCGCCGACAGCGAGGACGCCCAGCCCATCCAGGACGCCGCCACCCTGAGCGCCGTCGCCGCAGCCCGTGCCGCGACCCGCGGGATGCTCGAGGAGCTCGACGCCGTGGTGCAGAACCGCCGTGCCGACGCCGACCGGGCGCAGCAGGACTACACCGCCGCGCGTCGCGCCGCCGTCGGCCTCGAGAAGCTCGAGGGCAAGCACACCGAGCAGCAGGCGGCCGAGGAACTCCGGACCGAACAGAACGCCCTCGACGAGATCGCGGCACGACGCCGCACGGAAGGTGGTGCCCGATGAGCGTCGAAGCGGTGCTCTCCCGGATCTCGGAGATCCGGTCCCAGATCGACACGCTGCGCGGCGGGACGGCCACGGCTGCCCCGAGCGCCTCCGCCACCAGCGGTGCCGCGGGATCGTCGGCCTTCGCCGATGCCCTCGCGACCGCCGACGGCACGACCGGCGCCGCGAGCGCTGCCGGTGCGACCGCCGCAGCGACCCCGACGGCCACCCGTGCCCCGGCGACCTCGGTCGACGCCGGCGCCGGCACCCTCGCCACCGGCAGCGGTGCGACCGGCGCCGACGTCGTGGCCGACGCGAAGAAGTACCTCGGTGTGCCGTACGTGTTCGGCGGGGAGACGACCGCGGGGATGGACTGCTCGGGCCTGGTGCAGACGGTCTTCAAGGACCTCGGGGTCACGATGCCCCGGGTCGTGCCGGACCAGGCGAAGATGGGCGTCGAGGTCGGCTCCCTGAAGGACGCGCAGCCGGGCGACCTGATCATCCCGAAGGGCGAGGGCCACGTCGTCATCTACGTCGGCGACGGCAAGGTGCTGCACGCCCCGCGCCCCGGCAAGGACGTCCGGATCGTCGACAACTGGTACTCCGACGCCGACATCGCGACCATCCGCCGGATCGTCCCCGCCCAGGCGGCCCCGGCGGCCGTCACCGCGCCGACCGCCTCGGCTGCGCGCTCCGCGACCGACCTGCAGACCGCCGCGCTGCTGTCCATGATGCAGTCCGGGAGCGCCGCATGAGCCTGACCATCGCCACCCAGCCGTCCGTGCCCACCACACCGGGCTCCACCCGGGGTGCATCGTCCGACCCCGCGGCTGCCGGGTCCTTCGGTGCGGCACTGACCGCCGCCGTCGCGACCGAGCGGCGAGCCGGCGACGGTGGTGCCGGGCGGGACGACACCGACGGCCGCACGGCGGACGGCTCGGACGCGACGTCGGGCACCGCCACCACGCCGTCCGCGTCTGCGTCCACGTCCGCGTCGGACCAGGCGGTGCCGAGCGACGCAGCGCCCGTCGACGCGCAGGCGCTGCTCGCCGCCGGACTCGTGGCCGTGGTCGCACCGCTCGTTCCGGCCAGCCGCGCCGCCGAGACGCCCGCCCGCGACCCACACGCCGTCGTGGCCGCAGCGGTGACCGCCGGAACGACCAACACCACGACCACGACACCGCCGTCGGTGGAGGGGGACACGTCGACGCCGGTCCCGTCGACTGCGGCGCCGACCACCGCCCCCGCCACGGCGACCCCGCAGCAGGCACCGGCGTCCGGCACCGCACCGGAGACGGCTGCCGCTGCGACGACCCGCCCGGCGACCGCCGCCGAGACGACCCCCGCCGTGACGCCCGCCGGCACCGCGTCTCGGGCCGCTGCCGCGACGACCGTCACCGGCGCCACCCCCGCGACGACCGCTGCGTCGACGACCACGGCCGCGACCGACCCGGCGACCACCGCCCCGACGGCCGCTGCCGCGATCGCGGCCCCCGCTGCCACCCGCACCGCCGACGGCGACACCGCCACGGTGACCTCGGCTCAGGCGCCGGTCGTGGCGGCCGCCGCCCCGGCAGCCGCCACCGGCTCCCGAGCCGGCCACGGGACGGAGCAGCAGGCGTCGACGCCGGGTGATCCGGGCCTCCCGGCCGTCGCCCCCAGCCGCGGTGGCGAGACGCCGTTCGTCATGTCGACGACACCGACCGCCGCGCCCGCGGCGGCGACCGCGCCGGCCCCGGCACCGCTCGCCCAGCAGCTCGCGCGACCGGTGTTCTCGCTCGCACAGGCCGGCCCCGGCGAGCACGTCGTCACGGTGCAGGTCGTGCCGGACAGCCTCGGCCCGGTCACGGTCCGCGCGCACGTCACCGCCCACGGCATGCACGTCGAGCTGTTCGCCGCGTCGGACGCCGGCCGTGAGGCCGTCCGCCAGGTCCTCCCGGACCTCCGCCGCGACGCGGCCGGCACGGGTGTGAGCACCACGCTCGACCTGTCGTCGCAGAACCAGCCGCAGGATGCGCCGGGTCGCGACGAGCGCCCGGCCGCACGTGCGCTGCCTGGCGACCCCGCTCTGGAGGCGCGGGTCACCCCGCGCACGCAGCCCACCGCCCACACGCCCTCCATCCGCACCGCGGGACTCGACGTCCTCGCCTGATCCGGCTCACGAACAGGAACGCACCATGCCCATCGACGGCATCACCGGCAGCGTCGACCCGACCGCGCAGGCCGCGGCCCTCGCCGCGAACTCCACCGCCCAGAAGTCCCAGACGATGGACTCCGAGGTCTTCATGAAGCTGCTCGTCACGCAGCTGCGCAACCAGGATCCGTCGTCGCCGATGGACACCAACCAGATGATCGGCCAGCAGACGCAGCTCGCGATGATGGAGCAGATCACCAACCAGACCACGACGGGGAACGAGAACTTCTCGCTCCAGATGCGCATCGCCGCAGCGAACCTCGTCGGCAAGCAGGTCAGCTACACCGACGCCGACTCGGGCAAGTCCGTCACCGGGACCGCCTCGGCCGTGTCGTACGCGAACAGCGTCCCCACGGTCACCGTGAACGGGAAGGAGGTCGCTCTCGACGTGATCTCCGGCATCACCACCACCGCTCCGGCGTCCTGACGCCCGCTCGTTCCTTCCTCGTTCTTCCTCGTACTCCCTCGTACTCCCTCGTACTCCCTCGCTCTTCCTGCCTCTCCGAAAGGACGCACCATGCTCCGCTCGCTCTACTCCGGGATCTCCGGCCTCCGCTCCCACCAGCAGATGCTCGACGTCACCGGCAACAACATCGCCAACGTGAACACCGTCGGCTTCAAGTCGTCGACCACCGTGTTCCAGGACACCCTGTCGCAGATGACCCAGGGTGCCGGCGGACCGCAGACCGGCATCGGCGGCACGAACCCGGCCCAGATCGGCCTCGGCGTGCAGGTCGCCGGCGTCTCCACGAACTTCTCGCAGGGCTCGGCGCAGGCCACCGGCAAGGCGACCGACCTGATGATCTCGGGCGACGGCTTCTTCGTCACCCGCCTGGGCAACGACACCGTCTACACCCGTGCCGGTGCGTTCGACTTCGACGCCAACGGCCGCCTGGTCACCGCCGACGGCAAGATCGTGCAGGGCTACCCGGCCACGAACGGCGTCGTCAACGAGAACGGACAGCTCTCCGACATCACGCTGCCGCTCGAAGCAGCGGCCCCGGCGGTCCGCACCACCGCCGCCACCGTCGCCGGCAACCTGCCGTCCGAGACCGCCGTCGGCCAGACCATCACCCGCGAGGCCACCGTGTACGACGCCGCCGGCGCCAAGCACACGATGTCGCTCGCCTACACGCGCACTGCCGATGGCTGGGACGTCACCGGGCGCAACGGCCAGGGCACCACGGCGACGACCTCGCTGACCTTCGGCACCGACGGCAAGCTGACCGCCGGCGGCACCCTCGCCGTCGGCGGCATCCGGGTCGACATGGGCGACCTGACCGGGTTCGCCTCGCTCAACACCGCGGCGATCGGCTCGCAGAACGGCCGCGAGGCCGGCGCGCTGCAGGGCTACTCGATCTCGAAGGACGGCACCGTCACCGGCACGTTCTCGAACGGTGCGTCGCTCGCGCTCGGCCGCATCGCGCTGGCCACGTTCGCCAACCCTGCCGGCCTCGAGAAGACCGGGGCGTCGGGCTACCGCGCCACGGCGAACTCGGGCGGTGCGACGGTCGGCGGTCCCGGCTCGGCGGGCGTCGGCTCGCTCGCGGCGGGGACGCTCGAGATGTCGAACGTCGACCTGTCGCAGGAGTTCACGAACCTGATCGTCGCGCAGCGCGGGTTCCAGGCGAACGCCCGCATCATCACCACGTCGGACGAGGTGCTGCAGGAGCTCACGAACCTGAAGCGCTAGGCGCGGGCGCTCGCGTCGCGGGCGCTGCGCTCGCGTCTCGCGTCGCGTCGCGGGCGTTTGGTGAGCAGGAATGGTCGGGTGCTGAAGGGGGACTCGACCATTCCTGCTCACCATCGTTCGTGGTGCAGGGAGTTCGGCGCCGCTTCGTGACGAAACGGTGCGTCGCCACGTCTCATCGGTGCGATGCGCGAGAACCACGACACCGACCACCAGTCCGACCACCGCTGCTGCAGCGTCTTCGATCGCTGGCGGTGTGAGCGTCCGGACGGCCATCCGGGACCCCACGCATCGGGCGCTGGGGGCACCCGCACGAACTGGAACGACGCGCTGACCGGGCGGCGGCTCGGGGACGTCTGAGATCGAACGCTGCCCGGGAGCGCGACGCGTCGTCCGGATCGGTGGCGGTCTGGGCGTGGCCCGATGTATGGTCAGCGCATGCTGACCATTGCCTCGCGGCACGACGTGCTGAACCGTCTCGGGCGCGCGCTCTCCGACCCGACCCGCGCGCGCATCCTGCTCCGGTTGCTCGACGAACCCGGCTACCCGGCACGGCTCGCCGAGGAACTCGAGCTGACGCGGACGAACGTGTCGAACCACCTGGCGTGCCTGCGCGGCTGCGGGATCGTCGTCGCCGTGCCCGAGGGGCGTCGGACCCGCTACGAGATCGCGGACCGCAACCTCACCCGCGCGCTCGAGTCCCTGGTCGACGTGGTGCTGGCGGTGGACGTCGCCGACGACGACGGATGCGAGGTGGAGCGGTGACCACGGCTGCGATGTCGCTCGCACCGGCTCGTGTCGGCGTGCTCCGGCGACGGATCCGGTGGATCGTCGCGGCGACCATCGCCTACAACGTGATCGAGGCCGTCGTGGCGATCGCCGCTGGATCGGTTGCGTCGTCCACCGCGCTGATCGGCTTCGGGCTCGACTCGATCGTCGAGGTCCTGTCGGCAGCGGCCGTCGCGTGGCAGTTCGCCGGGCGCGACCCGGAGGCCCGGGAACGAACGGCACTGCGGGTGATCGCGGTCTCGTTCTTCGGGCTCGCCGTCGTGGTCAGTGTCGATGCCGTCCTGACCTTCACGGGTGTCCGGTCGCCGGAGCACAGTCCGGTCGGCATCGTGCTGGCCGCGGTGAGCCTGGCGGTCATGCCGTTCCTGAGCCTCCTCGAACGGCGGACCGGACGCGAACTCGGTTCTGCGTCGGCGATCGCCGACTCGAAGCAGACGCTGATCTGCAGCTACCTGTCGGCGGCGGTGCTGCTCGGCCTGCTGGCGAACAGCCTGTTCGGCTGGTGGTGGGCCGATCCGCTCGCAGGACTCGTCGTGGTCGTGTTCGCCGTGCGCGAGGGACTTGAAGCCTGGCGCGGTGACGCGTGCAAGCAGTCGGTGTCGGCGCTGACGGGGGAGCGCGAGGGCGACGGCTGCGACTGCTGCTGAACGGAGTCTGCCCGCGGTCGGCGGTTCAGTCGGCTTCGGACTCGCTGACGTGGCTGACCGCGTCACCGACGATGTGCGCGATGTGCTCGTCGTGCAGCGAGTAGACGGCGTTCCGCCCGATGCGCTCGACCTGCACGATGCCCGCGAGCCGCAGCGTGCGCAGGTGCTGGGACACCAGGGGCTGCGACAGCTCGGTCGCTTCGGCGAGGGAGCCGACGTCGGAAGGCTGGGAGATCAACGCCGACAGGATCCGGAGTCGGGCGGGCGAGGACAGCGCCTTGAAGAGTTCGGCTGCTGCTTCGATCCCGTCTGACATGGACTCATGTAAGCGCACGCGCATACGTGCATGCAACACGACGGCCCCGGCGCGGTGCGTCGGGGCCGTCGTGCAGGTCCGTCGATCGGTGCTGATCACGGGCCTGCGCTGATCAGGGGATCAGTGCTCGTCGTAGTGGTCGCCGTGCTGGGCGTGCTTGTGTCCGTCGTGGACGAAGTCGACGTGGTCCTCGTGCTGGACCGTCTCGTGGCCGCAGCCGTCCTGGTGGGTGTGCTCGGCGACGGTGTGCTCTGCGCTGTTCTCGTGCTCGGCCATGGTGACCTCCTGCTGATCGTCGATTGGGATGCCCTCAGCGTAGATCACCTATGCAGAAGTAGCAATACATTTATAGATGAGAACGGATGTCAGCCCGGGAACCGCTGGGTTCCCGCGACGGCCGACGTCGGCAGCGCGTCCCCGGGGATCGCGACTCCGGCGGTGAGTGCCGACGTCCACTCCGCGGTCGGTGCGACCGCGGCGAGGTTCGACTGCAACAACGCCATCAGCGTGCGGTGCACCGTCTCGGCGGACACGGCCCCGCCGGCGTTGACGATGTTGATCGCGCCGGTCGCGTCGGACAGCACCTCGACCGAGACGCCGAGTGCCTCCGCCTCGGCTGCCGAGGCGATGATGCAGTTGTTCGTCATGAAGCCGACCAGGGTGACCGTGTCGATCGACCGCTCCTGCAACCAGGCGAGCAAGTCCGTGTGGGCGAAGACGGAGCTGAACTGCTTCGTGACCTGATGCCACTGGGGCGTCCGTCGTCGCTCGATCTCGGGGTGCAGGGCGAACGCCTCCGTCGTCGGGTTGAACACCGGCGCAGCGTCACCGGCGGTGTGCTGGACGACGACGATCGGCGTGCCGGCAGCCGTCGCGGCGTCGATCGCGGTCGTGATCTGCGCGAGCGCGTCGCGGACGGGCGGGAACCGGACCTCGAGTGGACCGCTGAAGTACTCCAGCTGGATGTCGACGAGGACGAGGGCGCGCTGGGGATCGGACACGGGAGCTCCTTGGGTCGGTGGGCGTACTCGACGATCCTCGTCCGTCGATGCGCTCGGTGCGATTGGCACGCGTGCGTCGGTACGATGGATCTAGGCCAAACCGGAGGAGTCCCGCGTGCGGATCGCCATCTACGCCTTCGACGGCATCACGATGTTCCACCTGTCGGTCCCGCAGATGGTGTTCGACGAGGTCACCCGGCTCGGGCTCGCCGACTGGGGGACCGTCGTTTTCTCCGACCGGCACGGTTCGGTCCGGACCGCCGAGGGGCTGACGCTCGGTCCCGTGCAGGGGCTCGACGCCACGGCGGACGCCGACCTGGTCGTGGTGCCGTCCTGGACCGACGACGGCACCCGACTGCCGGCACCGACGGAAGGGGCGGTCGTCGACGCGCACGCGCGGGGAACGGTCGTGGTCGGTCTGTGCCTCGGGTCGATCGCGGTCGCCGGTGCCGGGCTCCTCGCGGGACGCAGCGCCGTCACGCACTGGCGCGAGGTCGACCGGCTCGCCGCCGCACACCCCGACGTCACCGTGGACGCCGACGTGCTCTACGTCGACCACGGTGACGTGCTGACCTCGGCGGGCACGGCGTCCGGGCTGGACGCGTGCCTGCACGTCGTGCGGACGCGGCTGGGCGCCGAGGCAGCGAACCGGGTCGCACGGAGCCTGGTCGTCGCGCCGCACCGCGAAGGCGGACAGGCCCAGTACATCGAGCGGCCGGTCGTGCAGCATCGGGGCGACGACCCGGTGGCGACGGCATCAGCCTGGGCGGTGGAGCACCTGGACGAGGAGCTCGGCGTCGACCGACTCGCTGCGGCGGCCCACATGAGCCGCCGCAGCTTCGTCCGGGCCTTCAAGGCGTCGACCGGCACCACCCCGGCGGCCTGGGTACGGAGTCGCCGTCTGGACGAGGCCCGTCGGCTGCTCGAGACCACCGACCTGCCCGTCGACCGGATCGCCGCAGCGTGCGGGTTCGGCAACCCGGTCACGCTGCGGCAGAACTTCGCCGTGGCCTTCGGCAGCACACCCTCGAGCTACCGCCGAAGGTTCGACGCGAGGCCCTGACCGGCCGATCCGCGGTCTCAGCGCGGCGCCGTGGGCGAAACCGGGGCGGCCGTCGACGGCCAGTGTGTCGGTCGATCGACACCACGGGGCAGCGCCGTGGTGCCGTCTCCGCGCGCCGCGTTCACCTGCGCCTGTGTGAGGAACACCGCCGTGGACAGGTCGGCTCCGTCGACCCGTGCATCCCGGAGGTCCGCGCCGAGCAGGTCGACACCGGACAGGTCGACACCGCGCAGGTCTGCCGCGATCAGCGTGGCTCCCCGCAGGTCGGCCGCGCGCAGCGACCGTGCGCCGAGGTCGCGCCCGGCGAGGTCCGCCCCCGGACGCAACAGGCCGTCCGGAGCGTCGTCCGCACCGGCGTTGTACCGGCCTCGGACCTCGGCGCTCACCTCGATCAGGACATCGCGCACTCTCGCGTGCAGTGGCTCCACGTCCAGCGCGAGGAGCATCGGCCGACCGGCGTCGAGGCTTCGCCGGATCTCCTGCGCGAGCAGGGCAGCGTCGTCTGCTGAGTCCGGGGTCACCGCACGGTCCTGTGCCTCGGCGAGGTGCCAGAGCATCTCGTGCAACCTGCGGACGATCGGGAACACCCGGAACATCTCCGCGCGGGAGTCCGGGTGGTCACGCCAACTGACCCCGTCGTAGAGGGTCTGGGACACGTACTGGCCAGCACCGGAGCAGTCGAAGACGGTGCAGCCCCGGAACCCGCGCGGCCGCAGCGCCTGGTGGATGGTGCAGGAGAAGTCGTCAGCGAGGTTGCCGCAGGGGGTGCCGGCGGGTTTGTCGATCGGGAAGTCGGCGGAGCGCTGGAACCCGAAGGCGGTGCAGCAGAGCGCGAAGCAGTTGCCGCAGTCCGCGCGCAGGGCGGACCGGTCGGTGGTCGTCATGGAGTGGTCTTCCTCTGGTGGTCTGGATGGTGTGCCAGGTGCGGGGGAACTCCTGGTGGAGTTCCCCGTCCGGGCGCACGAGACCACCCCCGCGCGTCGGCGGGGCGAACCGGTGGTGCTGGGCGACCGGTGGGTCACCGAGAGAGACGGAGGATCACTGCGGCCAGGCTAGCGTTCCCGGTGCGATGGGAACGCGGAACGGGCATACCTGATCGGAACGACCGACCGGGTACGCCCGATTCGACCAGGTGCGCCCGGAGTCGCCCTACGACGATGTGGGCGGTGACGCCACCGGTTCGATGCCGTCCAGCCGCGCCTCCTCCGCGTCGTACCCGGCGCGCACCTGGCGCAGCACCAGGTCGTCGATCTCGTCGGCGTCGCGCAGGCGCAACAGGGTCCTCGCCTTGTGCTGGACGAGTGCGAGCTCGAGGGCGACCGCGTTGTCGTGCTGCAGCAGCGCGGGATGGTCGTCGTCGTCCCCTTCACGGGCCTCGATCACGTCGAGGTGTGCCTCGTAGTCCTTCCGCAGGCGATCGACGGTCGCACGATCGGCTCCGGTCGACCGAGCGAGACGGGGGAGTGCATCGAGCGCCTCCTCGATGGCGGTGCGTTCGGCGTAGCGGCGTTCCTCGCTGACGGACTCGTCCTCGGGCAGCGCGGCGCGACGCAGGACGGCCGGCAGCACGAGCGCCTGGCCGACGATCGTGACGATGACCACCCCGGCGGTGACGAAGACGATGAGGTCCCGCTCGGGGAAGTCGCCGCCGGACTCGAGGGTGCGCGGCACGGCGACGGCCATGGCGAGCGACACCGCGCCCCGGAACCCGGCGAACCCGCTGACGAGCCGGTCGCGGTGGCCCTCGCGGGGTTCTCCGCCGGTGCGTCGGGTGACGAGCCAGATGGTCCCGCCCGCGGCGTTCAGGAACGCGAACCGCACGATGACGAGCAGCACCGCGACCGCGAAGACGATGCCGGTCCCGCGCAGCAGGTCGGCGGGGTCGAGTGCACGTGCGGCGACCATCGCCTCGATGCCGACCAGGACGAACAGCGCGCCGTTGAGCAGGAAGGTCAGGAACGACCAGAACGCGCGCACCTGCTGGCGGGTCTCGGCTCGGTCGAGCTTGGGACCGACCTGGCTGACGACGATGCCGGCCGCCACGACGGCGAGCACGCCGGAAGCGCCGATGGCCTCGGCGGCCAGGAAGGCTGCGAAGGGCACGAGCAGGGTGACGAGGTTCTCGAGCACGACGGTGTCGACGCGCCGCAGCACCATCGTCCCGATCCACGCGGCCGCGAGCCCGGCGGCGACCCCGCCGATGTAGGACAGGACGAGCATGCCGGACACGCCCCAGAACGTGAGCTCCTGCGTGCCGACGGTGACGGCCACCGCGATGCCGTAGACGACGAGGGTGGTGCCGTCGTTCACCAGGCTCTCGGCCCGGAGCACCGTGACGTTCCGCCGCGGCAGCATCTTCGTGAGCACGCCGACCGCGGTCGCGTCGGTCGGGGCGACCGCGGCGCCGAGCACCCAGGCCGGTCCCCACGGCATCCCGAGCAGGTGCAGCAGGACGGCGACGGCACCGGCGGTCACCACGACGAGCAGGGTGCCCATCAGGACGATGCCGCGCAGGTTCTTCCGGATCTCGCGGAGCGACGTCGTCAGGCTCTCCCAGTAGAGCAGCGCCGGCAGGAACAGCAGCAGCACGGCCTCGGCGGGGAGCTCGACGTCCGCGAACTCCGGCACGAGCCCGAGCAGCGCGCCGAAGACCAGGAGCAGCACGGGTGGTGCGATCCGGACCCGGTCGGCCACGGCCGCCGTCAGTGCGATGGCGAGGCCGAGCACGACCACCAGTTCCGGTCCCAGCACGTGCACTCCGATCGTCGTCCGACCCGCCAGTCAACGCCGATCCACGGTGGATCCTTCCAGAACAGCCGGACGACGCGCCGCACACAGCCGAACGACGCGCCGCACCAGGCCGCACGATGCGTCACGAGCCGCCGCGTCACACCGCCCGCGGCCGCCGCACCACCCGCCGCCACCACGCGCGCCACGGCAGGGAGCTCACCAGCGCCGACCCGATCACGACGGTCCCGAACCACCCCACGACGACGCCCGGGATCGGCACGAGCAGACTCGCCCACAGCAGCACCGACAGCACCCCGAGGACGTACGCCGCCCCGGCCTTCAGGTACCGCAGCCGCTTGAGCCCCGCAGCCTGGTCGACCCGCGAGGTCAGGCGGGCCAGGAACACCGCGCCCACCCCGATCGCCCCGATGGCGACCGCGGCCTGCTCGAGCGCCCCGAGCCCGTCCGACCCGAGCGGCCCGGACCCGGACAGGCTGTACACGCCGTCGAGGATCTCGAAGAGCATGAACACGACGAGCCCCCGCTCGAACACGACCGTCGACGCGTAGAGGTGGATGCGCCAGGCTCCGCGGCCCACCCCGATCGACGCCGTGTCCGACCCGCCGCTGCCGGGGCCGCTGCGCAGCGCCCACGTCGCGGTCCGCTTCGACACGAGGTACGCCGCGATGCCGGCCACCCCACCGAGCGCGACCGGCAGCAGCGCACCGGCGGCCCAGCCGGAACGCGACCCGACGAGCACGGAGGTCACGACGACCCCCGTCGCAGCGGTGACCAGCGACCAGACGCGGGGTCGCGCAACGGAGGCGAGCCGTGCCTCCAGGCTGCCCAGCCACGACCTGCGGGACGCGCGGTCGGTGTTGAACAGGTACTCGGCGAAGACCTGCCAGATGAACGCGGCGCCGAAGGCGGCGAGGGCGGGACGCACCTCGGCCAGGTGCGCGGAGAACGAGCCGGGCGCGAAGACGGCTTCCTCCACCGAGCTGGCCGGGTCGGTCGCGTCACCGACCGCGACGGCGGCCGGCGGCAGGAGCAGGCGCATCGCGAGCACGCCCGCGACGATCCCGAGCGACAGGAACAGCCGCCGGGCGGGGGAGTGCAGTCGGCCGGCGATGCCGGCCATCGGCACGGACGAGTCTGCGGCCATCGCGATCTCGAGGAACGCGAGGGCGACGAAGGCGAGCGCTGCGGCGGGGCCGAGTACCAGCCAGGCCGCCGCGGCGGCCGCGACGGTGATGAGCAGGGGGACGGTCAGGAGCGATCTCGTGGCCATCTGCCCATCCAGCACGGTCGGCCTGGGCGGCGCATGGAGCACTGCTGGGCATCGGCCTGGAGGCCCGTGGGGAGCCCGTCAGACGGGTGACGGCCCGTCCCCACTTGCGGGGACGGGCCGTCAGGTCGCGCGGGTGGGGCGTCGAGTCAGTCGTGGAACGTCTCGATGGACGCGCCGAGCGAGTTCAGGCGCTCCTGCAGCTGCTCGTAGCCACGGGCGATGATGCCGACGTTGCGCAGGACGCTCTCGCCCTTCGCCGCGAGCATCGCCAACAGGATCACCACGGCGGGCCGCAGCGCCGGCGGGCAGCTGATCTCGGCACCGGAGAAGTGCGTCGGGCCGGTGACGTCAAGGCGGTGCGGGTCGCGCAGGGTGACGCTCGCGCCGAGGCGGGTGAGGTCGAGCAGGTGGATCGCCCGGCCCTCGTAGACCCAGTCGTGCACGAGCGTGGTGCCCTCGGCCATGGCCGCGATGACGACGAAGAACGGCAGGTTGTCGATGTTCAGGCCGGGGAACGGCATCGCGTGGATCTTGTCGATCGGCGCGTGCAGTTCGGACGGGTACACCGTGATGTCGACGAGGCGGGTGCGGCCGTTGGCGGCGGCGTACTCCTCGGTGACGTCGAAGCGCAGGCCCATCTCGGCCAGGGTCGCGAGCTCGATCTCGAGGAACTCGATCGGCGCACGCGTCACGGTGAGGGTCGACGCGGTGACGATGCCGGCGGTCAGCAGGCTCATCGCCTCGACCGGGTCCTCGCTCGGCCAGTAGTCCACGACCTCGTCGATGCGGCTCTTGCCGGTGATGCGGAGCGTGGTGGTGCCGATGCCCTCGATCTGCACCCCGAGCAGCTCGAGGAAGAAGCAGAGGTCCTGCACCATGTAGTTGGGGCTGGCGTTCCGGATGACGGTCTCGCCGTCGCGGGCCGCGGCGGCCAGGATCGCGTTCTCGGTCACGGTGTCACCGCGCTCGGTGAGCACGACCGACTTGGTGGGGACGGCCTGGTTCGCGACGTCGACCTCGTACCAACCGGAGGTCGCCTCGACGTCCACGCCGAACGGACGGAGCGCGATGAGGTGCGGCTCGACCGTGCGGGTGCCCAGGTCGCAGCCGCCGGCGTAGGGCAGGCGGAAGGACTCGTACCGGCCGCTGAGCGGGCCGAGGAACATGAGCACGCTGCGGGTGCGGCGGGCGGCGTCGGCGTCGATCGCGTCGAGGTGCAGGTCGTCGGGGGCGACGATCTCGAGGGTCTCGCCGTCCTCCGACCAGGTGACGCTCGCACCGAGGCTGCGGAGCACGTCGATGATGCGGTCGACCTCGACGATCCGGGCGACCTTGTGCAGCCGGGTCACGCCGCGGTTGAGCAGCGAGGCGCAGAGCAGTGCCACGGCGGCGTTCTTGCTCGAGTTCACCGCGATGGAGCCGCTGAGCTTCCGGCCGCCCTGCACGCGCAGGTGGGCACGCTGCGGGGCGCCGCCGATCGAGACGATCTGCTGGTCGAGGGCGTCGCTGATGCGGGTGAGCATCTCGAGGGACAGGTTCTGCCCGCCCTGCTCGATGCGGTTGATCGCGCTCTGGCTGGTGCCGACGCGTTCGGCGAGCTGGGCCTGCGTCATGCTGCGGCCCTTGCGGGCGCCCCGGATCAATGCGCCGACCTCACGGAGGGGTGCTGCGGTCGCCGGAGATGCCGGCGAGACGACGGTGGTGGTGTCGGTCATGCGCGCCACGCTAACACGGTCATGAGATAAAGCGGTGGAAGATCGACACCCGTCGCGCGTCCTGAGGTCTCGAATACGTCACAGTTGGGAATTTCGGGGGACGAAACTGCTCAGGGATCGGTCAGGGTGCCCCGGACGATCGAGTCGCCGGAGTGCGCCGGATCACCGTCGTCGGCCTCGGCCGAGACGTCCACGACCGGGAACTCCGCGGTGTCGATGCCGTCGGGCACCGTGAAGCGGCCCTGGTCGCCGTCGAGGTAGCCGACGCTCACCAGTCCGCCGAGGTCCGACCGCATCATCCAGACCTCGCGCAGCGGACCGGTGTCGGAGCGACCGCGCTCTCCGTGCAGGTCGACGAGCAGGGTCACCCGGCCGTCCCGGTCACGTTCGAGTTCGGCACGGCCGGTCGTCCCCGACCAACCGGGCAGCGCTGCGAGCTCGGTGTTCGCCAGGACGGTCTCGGTGTCGCCGCGGGGGAGTCCGGGGACGACCCCCGACGCCACACCGATGCCGAGGACGACGGCGAGGACACCGACGCCGGCGATCGCGTTGGCGAGGGCTCGGCGACGACGGGGTCGGGGTCGGCGGGCCACGGCGTGGTGCTGCGCGTCGGACGGCCTGGCGACGGACGCGCGTTCGTCCGCTCGTCCGGCTCGGGTCGGCGGCGCCGCAGCCTGTTGTGGCGTCCGGGCGATCTCGGCCGCGATCCGGTCCCACACGTGCTCCGGGGGCGCGGCCAGCGTGATGTCCTCGGACGCACGGGTCACCGCGGCGACGCGCTGCAGTGCGGCCACCTCGTCGCGGCACCGGTCGCAGGACGCCAGGTGCTCGGCGACGTCGTCCGCGGCGACCTGGTCGGAGACCGCGAGCATCGCCAGCGTCTCGTCGTCGACGTGCTTCATTCGATCACCTCCAGACGTGTTCGGAGCCGAGCCAGACTTCGGTGGATGTGGCTCTTGACGGTGCCCAGCGGCAGTTCGAGCCGTTCGGCGATCTCACGATGGCTGAGGTCCTCGTAGAACGCCAGCCGCATCACGCGTCGTGGGACCTCGTCGAGCCGCTCGAGCTCGCCGGCGACGAGTGCGCGCTCGGCCAGGTCGAAGGCCGGTTCCGGCGCCGGGGTGGTCTCCTCGACCACGTCCGGGTCGGCGGCGCTGGCGTGCCGTCGACGCTCGTTCTGCGCGTCGGCGATGCAGTTCCGGGTGATGCCGACCAGCCACGCGCCGAGCGGGGCACGCGTCGGGTCGTAGCTCGTGCTGCGCTGCCAGGCCTTCACGAAGACCTGCTGCGTGACGTCCTCCGCGGCGGCCTGGTCGGCCAGGGCGCGCAGGGCCAGCGAGTACACGAGCGACGACCACCGTTCGTAGACGGCTCGCAGGGCGTGCTCGCCCCCGGCGCGGAACGCGTCCGAGAGCTCGCTGTCGTCCGGGAGGATGGTCGTCACGTCTTCCTGTCGCTGGCGCGGTCGTCGTCGACCACGATCCGATCGTAGGGGGCGGATCGTCGCCACGGTCAGGCCGGGACCGCGGTGACGACGAGGTTGCTCTCGTAGTGTCCGGTGGCTGCGTCGAACGTCCCACCGCAGGTCACCAGGACGAGCCGTCGTGGTCCGTCGTCACGGAACACCTCGCCCCAGGGGAGTCCCTGCTTCTCGAGCATGCTGACGGAGTCGATGCGCCACGCGGTCTCGGCACCGTCCGCGTCGGTCAGGGTGACCCGGGTGCCGGTCGGGGCGTCGCCGAGGCGTGAGAACGGGCCGATGCCGTAGCCGACCGCGTCGACGTGGGCCGCGATGACGACGGTGCCCTCGGTGGACGACGGTGCGGCACCGAACCGGTACCAGCCTGCGGTCGCCGGGTCGGGCGGCAGCGCCATCGCGCCGTCCTCGTCGACCCCCTCGGGGCGGACCGGCGCACTGATGCCGGCGTGGTCGACCGTGATGGTGGTGGGGGCGGGGGCGTCCCGGACCGGGGGGATCGTGGCGGCCTGCTGCGGGACCTCGGTCGAGAACGCCGACGGGACCGGTGTGGGGGTGGTGGTCGGCAGGACGGACGGCTGCCCGCCGGGGGTGGTCCCGGCCGACGAGCACCCGGTCAGGGCGGCGGCCGCCACGGCGACGACGAGCGTCACCGTGGCGGACCGCACGGGGCGTGGCACGTTCAGCGGCGGGTCGCTGCGTGCCGGCGGCGGAGCACCACGGCCCCGATCGCGGCAGCGGCGGCCAGTGCGGCCGCCGCTGCGCCGACCAGGGGCAGGGGGTCCTGGTCGTTCGTGGCCACGAGACCGGCGTTCCCGGCGGGGACGCCGTTCGGCGTGCCACCGAGGTCCGCGATCGTCTGCGTGGCGAGGGCGAGGTTGTCGTCGTCCAGGCTGCCCCAGGCGTAGACGATGGTCGACGAGCCCGCGGTGACCGCGACGTCCGCCGGGCCGATCACGGGGTCGGTGGTCCCGGTGGCGGCGACGGTTGCAGACACGGTGCCGGCCGGCAGTTCGAGTGCCTGCTCGTCGGGGTTCGACAGGTTCGACACGACGGCCTTGCCGCCAGCGAGGACGTCGACAGCCGGTGCGGCGGCGACATGCCGGACGACCAGGCGTCCCTGGCCGGCCGCGACGGCCGAGGTGTCGTTGGTGAACACCGTGGCGGTCGGCGACCCGTCCGTGGCGTCGTGGGCGACGGCGGTGTAGTTGCCGCCGGCGTCGAACGAGACGTCCGCCGGGCCGATGATCGGCTTCGACGCGTCGGTGGCGTCCGAGGCGGTGATCGCGAGCTGGTGTGCACCGGCCGGCACCATCATCGGGCCGGCGAGGGTGCCCGGGGTGAAGTCGTCGATGGCCCGTTCGCCGTCGAGGTACACGTCGACGGTGACGTCGGGGACGGCATGGAGGACCGAGAGCGTCGCCTCGCCGGTGGCGGCGGTCGCAGCGGTCGCGGGCAGTACGGCCGCAGCGGCGGCGAACAGGACACCGGCGCTGAGGCCGGTGGCGAGTGTCTTGCGCATGACGTGTCTCCTTCGGGCCTGTCCGGGCCGGTGCGGACGACGTCGTCCTCGACGTCGTACCCCCACTACCGCCGGAGCACCCCGATCGGATGCAGCGATTTCCTGGGGATCAGCTGAGACGGCGCGAACGCGTCGCTAACGCACCCGGCGCGCCCGCCGATAGTCCTCCGTGCAGGCCCACGGACGGGCCCGCATCCCGCCCCACGGACGGCGGCGGGACGATCGAGAACCAGGACGGGCCATGATCGTCGTCACACGACTGAACGGCAGCGGATTCGCTGTGAACCCCGATCTCGTGGAGCGCATCCAGGAGACGCCGGACACGACGCTCATCATGGTCGACGGCGCGAAGTACATCGTGCGGGAGTCGATGGCCGACGTCATCGACCTGATCGCCGCGTACCGCGCACGCATCGTCGGCATGGCCTACGGAACCGACCAGGCCCCCCGCACGAACACCGGCCCGCAGCCGACGCTCGCCCCGGTCGCCGCGCTCCGCTCCACGCAGCACGGTCGCGCGCTGGACGGGGGTCGCTGACGTGGACATCGCAACGATCGTCGGCATCCTGCTCGCCTTCGGCGCCCTGTTCGGCATGGTCCAGATGGAGCACGTCGAGCTCGGTGGACTCTTCCTGCCCGCCCCGATGCTGCTCGTGTTCGGTGCCACCATCGGCTGCGGCATCGCCAGCACCACGCTGAAGGACGCGATCGCCAGCTTCAAGGCCGTGCCGAAGGCGTTCACCGGCAAGGTCACCCCGCCGGCGTCGGTCATCGACGATGTCGTCGGGCTCGCCGAGACCGCCCGCGCCAACGGCCTGCTCGCCCTCGAGCAGGAGGCCGACAAGCACGACGACCCGTTCATGAAGAAGGCGCTGCAGAACATCGCGGACGGCACCGACGGTGACGAGCTGCGGATCCTGCTCGAGGACGAGATCGAGTCGAACGCGGCCCCGACCCGGAGCGCGAGCGCGTTCTTCATGGGCCTCGGCGGCTTCGCCCCGACCGTCGGCATCATCGGCACCGTGGTCTCGCTGACCCACGTGCTCGCGAACCTCGGCAAGCCCGACGAGCTCGGACCGCTGATCGCCAGTGCGTTCGTCGCCACCCTGTGGGGCCTGCTGACCGCGAACTTCATGTGGCTGCCGATCGGCGGCAAGCTCCGCAAGCTCGCCCAGCTCGAGTCGGACCGCCAGACGCTCCTGATGGAGGGGCTGCTCGCGGTGCAGGCCGGCAGCCAGCCCCGTCTGCTCGGTGAGCGGCTGAAGGCCATGGTCCCGCCCGCCGCCCGCGCCGACACGGGCGGCAAGGGCGGCAAGGCCGGCAAGAAGGCCGACGCGGCCGACGACCAGCAGCTGGCGGCCTGACCGTGAGCGCCAACCCCCGGGGCCGCGGCCGCGGTCGCGCGAAGAAGTCCCACGACGAGGCCGAGCACCCCGACGAGCGCTGGATGGCGTCGTACATGGACATGATCACGGTGCTGATGTGCATGTTCCTCGTGCTCTTCGCGATGTCCACCGTCGACCAGGAGAAGTACATCCAGCTGAAGCAGTCGCTCGCCACCGGCTTCGGCGAGGTCGACTCGCAGAAGATCGACACCGCGAGCGGCACCGTCGTGACGAAGGACCAGGTCGAGGACGGCTCCGGCTACTCGACGGACAAGTCCCAGGCGGACCACTCGACCGCGTCGTCGGGCACGAAGGACACCAACGTCGACCCCGCGTCGACGGTGGTGCCGACCACGGCGAGCAAGCAGGACCTCGCCGAGGCGAAGCGCGAGCTCGACGACCTGACGAAGCTCGAGCGTGCGATCCAGCGCAACCTGGCGAAGGCGGGCCAGACCGAGAACGTCCAGTTCACCGTGGACGCCCGCGGCCTGATCGTCCGGTTGATCGGCAGCGAGACGTACTTCGGCACGAACAGCGCGGACCTGTCGGACCAGGCGCGGTCGATCATGGACGCCATCGCGCCGGTGCTGAAGACCTCCGAACACGACGTCAGCGTCGAGGGCCACGCCGACCAGCGGAACTCGACCGCGCCGTACGCCACCAACTGGGAGCTCAGCGCGGCGCGGGCGACCGGGGTCCTGCGCGACCTGGTCGAGCGGGGCGGGATGCCCGGCGACCACGTGCAGAGCGTCGGGTTCGGGTCGAGCCGACCGCTGGCGAAGGGCGGCACCGAGCAGGACCTCGCGCTGAACCGCCGGGTCGACATCGTGGTCCTGTCGAACGCCGACCAGGACGTCAGCGCCCTCATGCCGGCGCTGGCGAAGGCACAGGACGGAGCGCAGCAGGGCTGAGACACCGCCCCACTACGGGGTACAGCACTGACGGGGGCCCCACAGGTGACCGATAGACGCACCCGTGACCGAGACCCTGCCAGCGCCCGAGGTGTACGACTTCGCGCGCCCGTCGACGCTGGCCCGTGAGCACGCCCGGGTCCTCGAGCTCGCCTTCGAGACGTTCGCCCGCCAGTGGGGCACGCAGCTGACGGCGAAGGTCCGCGCGGTCAGCCAGGTCACCTGCGAGCAGGTGGAGATGACGACGTACGACGAGTACGCCGCGTCGCTGCCCGCGCTCACCGGCATGGTGCTGCTGCCGATCACCGGCCTGACCCCGAAGGCCGTGCTGCAGGTCCCGCTCGACGCCGCGCTGACGTGGGTGTCGCACGCGCTGGGCGCCTCGAAGCCGCTGCCGACCCCGGACCGCACCTTCACGCCCATCGAGCAGGCCCTGGTCCGCAAGATCGTCGAGGACGCCCTCGACGACCTCCGCTACTCGTTCGGCGGGCTGCTCGCGCAGGACGTCACGGTCGGCGGGTTCCAGTTCAACAGCCAGTTCGCCCAGGCCGCGCAGAAGGGCGACCTGATGATCGTCGCCTCGTTCTCGATCCGGGTCGGCGACCGCATCGCCCCCGGCACGCTGGCCCTGCCGGCCGAGGCCGTCCTGCCGCAGCTCGGCGAGGCCGCCGCACACGTGTCGCCCGCCGACGCCCGAGCCCTGCTGGACGCGCAGCTCGAGAGCGTGCCCGTGGGCGTCAGCCTGCGCTTCGCCCCGGCCGCGGTCCTGCCGACGCAGGTCCTGCGGCTCGCCGTCGGCGACGTCCTGCCGCTGCCGCACCCGCAGCACCGGCCCCTCACCATCGCGGTCGACGGCGAACCCGTCGGCACCGCCGCGGTCGGCGCGAACGGCTCGCGCCTCGCCGGCATCGTCGTCACCACCACGAGCACGGAGCAGCACTGATGACCGAAACGACCACCCTCCACACCGCAGCGGCCGAGTCGCTCGCGGCGCAGCTCCCGACGGCCGCCCCCTTGACCGCGGTGCTCCTGCCTGGAGGCGCGACACCGGTCGTGCTCGACGCGGCGACGGACGCCGTGGTCGCCTCGTTCGTCGGCGGCCTGTCGGCCGACCTGGCGCTCGTGCTCACCGACCTCGAGTCGATCACGGCCGCCGGAGGCACCGACCACGGCATCGTGGCCGTCACGGACGTCCTGCGTCCGTCGCTCGAGGCCGGGGCCGGGGTCCTCGGCGTCGGGGTGCTCGGCGAGGCGAACCGCGAGTCGGCCGCGTCGCTGCTGACCGACCCCGACACCGTCGTGTTCGAACTGGCCGCCGGTGGCCTGCCCGCCGGGTGGTTCGGCATCCGGATCCGCGAGAACGGCACGGTGTCGGCGCCCGTCGTGGCGAACCTGCCCGCCGGCAACCTCGGCCGGATCAACAACGTCGAGATGACCCTGACGGTCGAGATCGGCCGCACCCGGATGTCGGTCCGCGACGTGCTCGGCATGGAGCCCGGCGCCGTCGTCGAGCTCGACCGCAGCGCCGGTGCCCCCGCCGACGTCCTGCTGAACGGCCGCCTCATCGCGCACGGCGAGGTCGTCGTCGTCGACCAGGACTACGCGGTCCGGATCACCCGCATCCTCGACGTCGCCGAGACGGTCTGACCCGCACGTGGACACCCTCGTCGTCACCCTCCGCGTCGCGCTCTCGCTCGGCGTCGTGCTCGCCCTCATGTGGGTGCTGCACCGCGCGAGCCGCAAGCGCTTCTCGGGCAAGCCGTCGGGCCGTCGTGCGGCGACCGTCGAGGTCGTCGGTCGACAGGGCATCGGTGGCAAGGCGAGCGTCGTCGTGGTCGACGTCGAGGGGGAGCGGCTCGTGCTCGGCGTGTCCGAGCACGGGGTCAACCTGCTCACCAGCGGGCAGGCGCCCGCGCCGGAACTCACCATCGTGACCGGACCGGTGGCGCTGCCCGTGCGTCCCGCCCCGTCGGCCGACGCGTTCGGTCGGGAACTCGCGCAGCAGTCGGACGCCACCACGGGCCTCCCGGCAGGCACGGAGGACGTGACCCGCGCGACCGACGCGACCAGCGCCGTCGCGCCGCTGCCGATGCGCCCGCGCAACCGTCGCCCGCAGCGCGCCGTGCCGAGCGCGCAGCAGCTGCAGGGCTCGATCCTGTCGGTCGACACCTGGCGCCAGGCCGCCGCCGCGCTGCGGAACCGGCGGGCCGGGTGACCGCGGCAGGGCCGCACCGGCTGGCACGGTCGGGTCGACTCGTCGCCCTCGTCCTGCTCGGCCTGGCGGTCGTGGCCGGGTTCCTGATGCTCACGACGACCGGTGCGCACGCCGCCGGTGTCGTCGAACCCACCGCCCCGGCGACCCCGACCGCCCCCGCGACCGGTGACTTCAGCGTCAGCGTGAACGGTCCGGACGGCACCCCGTCGTCGGCCGTGGTGACGCTCATCGGCATCACGCTGCTGAGCGTCGCGCCCGCGCTGATGCTCATGATGACGTCGTTCACGAAGATCTTCGTCGTGCTCGCGATGACCCGGAACGCGCTCGGGCTGCAGTCCATCCCGCCGAACCAGGTGATCGCCGGACTGGCGCTGTTCCTGTCGCTGTTCGTGATGGCACCGGTGCTCGGGCACATCAACGACGACGCCCTGCAGCCCTACCTGGCCGGGCACCTCGACTTCAACCAGGCCGTCGAGATCGGCACGAAGCCCCTGCGGACCTTCATGCTCCACCAGACCCGCGACGAGGACGTCGCCCTGATCACCCGCGCCGCCGGGCTCGACAACCCGAAGTCGATGGCGGACGTGCCGATGACGACGGTGATCCCGGCGTTCATCATCTCGGAGCTCCGCAGCGCGTTCATCATCGGGTTCGTCATCTTCATCCCGTTCCTGGTGATCGACCTCGTCGTCTCCGCGGCCCTGATGTCGATGGGCATGATGATGCTCCCGCCGGTCATGATCTCGCTGCCGTTCAAGATCCTGCTCTTCGTGCTGGTCGACGGCTGGGGCCTCATCATCACGTCGCTCATCGAGAGCTACCACGTTGTCTAGGGGGCACGCATGAACCAGCAGGCCGTCATCGACCTCGTGCTCCAGGCGCTCCTGGTGTCCGGCAAGCTCGCCGCCCCGGTGCTCGTCACCTCGCTCGTCGTCGGCTTCGCGATCTCGCTGTTCCAGTCGGTGACGCAGATCCAGGAGGTCACGCTCTCGTTCGTGCCGAAGGCCGTCGCCGTCGCGATCGCCCTGGTGGTCTGCGGCAACTGGATGATCTCGGAGATGATCGCGTTCACGCACGTCGCCTTCGACATGATCCCGAAGCTGCTCGGGGCCGGTTGATGGAGCTCAGCATCGACGCCGACCGTCTGGAGGCGACCATGCTCGCCGGCGTCCGGCTCGTCGCGTTCTTCGTCATCGCGCCGCCGTTCTCATACCGGGCGTTCCCCGGCACCGTCAAGGTGATCCTCGGGCTGGGGCTCGCCATCGGCGTCGCCCCGCGCGTCGCCGTCGGTTACGAGTCGCTCGACACGGGGCCGTTCCTGCTCGCCCTGCTCACCCAGCTCGTCGTCGGGCTGTCCCTCGGGTTCCTGGTGTTCCTGGTGTTCGCCGCCGTGCAGTCGGCGGGTGCGCTCATCGACCTGTTCGGCGGGTTCACGCTCGCGCAGGCGTTCGACCCGCAGTCCCAGGTCAACGGCGCCCAGTTCACCCGCCTGTTCCAGATGACCGCGCTCGCGCTGCTCTTCACCTCGGGCGGCTACCAGCTCATCGTCGGCGGTCTGGTGCGGTCGTTCGACGCCGTGCCGCTCACCGGCACCTTCGCGGTGGACGGGCTCGCGTCGATGCTCGTGACCGCGATGTCGCAGATGTTCCTCGCCACCCTGCAGATCGCCGGCCCGCTCGTCGTCGTGCTGTTCCTGGCCGACGTCGGCCTCGGGCTGCTGACCCGCGTGGCACCGGCGCTCAACGCGTTCCAGATGGGCTTCCCGATCAAGATCGGCCTGACCGTCCTGTTCGCCGGCGCGCTCTTCATGGCCCTGCCCTCGGTGGTGTCGTCGCTGACCGGCGATGCCGTCGAGGCGATCACGGGACGGGGGTGACGACGTGTCCGACAGCGGAGAACGTTCCGAACAGGCAACCCAGCAGCGGATGCGCGAGGTCCACGAGAAGGGCCAGATCGGCCGCTCGCAGGACCTCGGCGCGTGGATCGGGATCGCCGTCGCGGCGCTCATGATCCCGGCCGCGATCGGCAACGCCGCAGCTGCGGGGCAGGACCAGCTCCTCGCCGTGCAGCGCGTCATCGAGGACCCCGAGCTCGGTGCCGTGCAGGCCCTGCTCGCCGACGCCCTCGGTTCGATGGGTGCGACCCTCGGCCCGATGCTCGCGGTCGTCGCGGTCGCGGTGCTCGCCGCCGCCGTCACCCAGGGCGGGGTGCACTTCCGCAAGATGACGCCGCAGCCCGACCACTTCGATCCCGTCGCCGGACTGAAGCGCGTGTTCGGCACCCAGGCGCTCTGGAACGGCGCGAAGGCGCTGCTCAAGACCGCCGTCGTCGGGCTCGTCCTGTGGTTCGCGGTGCAGGGGCTCATGCCGGTCCTGATGACGAGCGGGTCGCTGCCGCTGTCGGCCGTGCTCGAGGCCGCCGCCGCCGGGTCGGGCACCCTGCTGCGCGCCGCGATCGTCGCCGGACTCGTCCTCGCAGCCCTCGACGTGTTCGTGGTGATCCGCCGCAACCGGAAGCGCACGATGATGACCAAGCGCGAGGTCAAGGACGAGAACAAGCGGAGCGACGGCGACCCGCTGGTGAAGTCGCAGCGCCGCTCCCGCCAGCTCGCGATGAGCCGCAACCGGATGATCCAGGCCATCGGCACCGCGGACGTCGTGATGACGAACCCGACCCACTACGCCGTCGCGATCAAGTACGAGCCGGGCAAGTCGGCACCCCGGGTGGTGGCGAAGGGGGCCGGTCCGGTCGCCGACGTCATCCGCGCCCGTGCCGAGGAAGAGCGCGTGCCGATCGTCCGCGACGTCCCGCTCACCCGGGCGCTGCACGCCGCGTGCGAGCTCGGGCACGAGATCCCCGTCGACCTGTACACACCGGTGGCCCGCGTCCTGTCCTTCGTGATGGCGCTCAAGGCCCGTGGCACCGCGGCCGGCACGCACGCGCCGCCGCGGCCGACCACCCCGGACGAGGTCGCGAGCGTCATCGACCCCGCCACCCTGATCGGTGACCTCCGCCCCCGCAAGCTCCGCGTACCGCGCACCGCAGAGAACCAGACCGAAGGACTCCCCGCATGAACCGCAAGGACCTGCCGAAGCTCGTCGTCCCGGTGTTCATCGTCGGCATCATCCTGCTGCTGATCCTGCCGGTGCCGTCGTTCCTGCTCGACTTCCTGATCATCATCAACATCCTGCTGGCGCTGGTGATCCTGCTCACGACGCTGTTCGTGAAGAAGCCGCTCGACTTCTCGGTGTTCCCGTCCCTGCTGCTCGTCGCGACGCTGTTCCGACTCGGCCTCAACGTGGCGTCCACCCGGCTGGTGCTCGGCGAGGGCTTCGCCGGTGACGTCATCCAGGCGTTCGGCCACGTCGCCGTCTCCGGGTCGATCATCATCGGCGCGGTCATCTTCCTCATCCTCATCGTCATCCAGTTCGTCGTGGTGACGAAGGGTGCCGAGCGCGTCGCCGAGGTCGGGGCACGCTTCACCCTCGACGCGATGCCGGGCAAGCAGATGGCGATCGACGCCGACCTGAACGCCGGGCTGATCACCGACCAGGAAGCCAAGGAGCGCCGCGCCGCGGTGTCCGCCGAGGCCGACTTCTACGGCGCGATGGACGGTGCGTCGAAGTTCGTCAAGGGTGACGCGATCGCCGGCATCCTGATCATCATCATCAACCTGATCGGCGGCATCGCGATCGGCATGCTGCAGAACGGACTGTCCGTCACCGACGCCCTGTCGAAGTACGGCATCCTGACGATCGGTGACGGCCTGGTCACGCAGATCCCGGCGCTGCTCATGGCGGTCTCGACGGGCATGATCGTCACCCGGTCCGGCGCGGAGTCCGAGATGGGTTCCTCGGCCGCGACCCAGCTGTCGCAGTCGCGGAACGCCCTGATGATCGCCGGTGTCGCCGCGATCGCGATGGGCTTCATCCCCGGCATGCCGATCCTGCCGTTCCTGCTCGTCGGCGCGACCCTGCTCTTCACGGGCTGGCGCATCGGCCGGAACGCCGCCCGGGCCGAGGCCGACGCCGCCCAGCAGCAGGCACTCGCGGCCGCGGCGCCGACCGGCGACACCCCGGAGGACCTGCTCGAGCAGATGCGCGTGCACGCCCTCGAGATCCTGCTCGCCCCCGACCTGGTCGACATGGTGTCCGGCGCCTCCGACGACCTGCTCGGCCGGGTGCGTGCCCTCCGCCGCAAGATCGCGATCGACATGGGGATCGTCGTCCCGCCGGTCCGCACCCGCGACTCGATCGACCTGCCGCCGTCGACGTACGCCATCCGCATCGCCGGCGTCGAAGCCGGTCGGGGCACCGCGCCCGCCCGCAGCGTCCTGGCACTCGGCGACCACCTGGACGGCCTGCCCGGCACCTCGACCGTCGAGCCGGTCTTCGGCCTGACCGGCAAGTGGGTGCCCGCCGAACTGCGCCACGCCGCCGAGATGACCGGCGCGACCGTGATCGACCGGGTCTCCGTGCTCGTCACCCACCTGCAGGCGGTCATCGGCGACAACGCCGCGCGCCTGCTCACCCGCGAGGACGTCAAGGTCCTGACCGAGGGCGTCAAGCAGGTCAACCCCGCCGCGGTCGAGGAGCTCGTCCCCGGCATGCTCTCGATGGCCGAGCTGCAGCGGGTGCTGCAGGGCCTGCTCGCCGAGCGCGTGCCGATCAACGACCTCGGCCGGATCTGCGAGGCCCTCACGCTCCGCGCCAAGGTGTCGACCGACCCCGAGGGGCTCGTCGAGTCCGCCCGTGCGGCCCTCGGCCCGGCCCTCGCCGCCCGGCACACCGACGCCGGCACCCTGCGCGTCATCATGATCGACCCGATGCTCGAGCAGTCGATGCTCGAGGGGCTCCGGCCGTCCGAGCAGGGCAGCCAGATCGTGCTCGACGCGCACCGCATCGAGCAGGTCCTGGGCTCCGTCCGCGACGCCGTGCGCTCCGTGGAGGACCAGGGGCTCTCGGCCGTCCTGGTCTGCGCCCCGCAGCTCCGCCCGGCCGTGCACCGCATGGTCGCCGCCCAGTCGAACGGGCTCCCGGTGCTGTCGTACCAGGAGGCCACCGCCGCGGGCTCCATCATCGAGACCGTGGGAGTGGTCCGTGCCGCCGACCCGATTGCAGCGTAGCGGCGCCACGCTCGAGTCGGTCCGCGACGCGGTCCGGACCGAGTTCGGCGCGGGTGCGCGGATCGTCGCGGCCGAACGCGTGACCACGCCGGGTTTCGGCGGGCTGTTCCGCAAGGCGCACGTCGAGGCCACCGTCGAGGTGCCGGAACCGGGGGACCAGCCCACCGCCCGGGTCGTCATCGCCGACTCGCCCGTGCAGCGCGTCGGCATCGCCGCGCTGCTCGCCGACGCCGAGGCGGCCGAGGCACGCATTGCCGGCACCGACGGCACGGCGACGACGCGGGCCGACGCCTTCGCGTCGGTGCTCGACGGGTTCCAGGCGGACGGGATCACACCGAGCGCCCCGCGCCCGACGCGCGCGCCGTCCGAGCCGGACGTGCCCACCGGGGTCGACCCGCGCCTCCAGGCCGCCGTCGACGCGCAGCCGGTGGTCGACGCGCAGGCGGAGGCCGTCGCGCAGCCGGTCGTCGAGACCCGGTCGGGAGGCCCGTCCCGCGTCCTCGACGCGCCCTCGCCGGCAGCGGTGGTCCGGTCCACCGCCCCGGCCGTGCGGTCCGCGGACGGTGACCTGGTGCTCCTGGTCGGGCGGCCGAACGACGTCGACGCGGCCGCCGGGCTCTTCGCGGTGCGGCACGCACTCCGGCCGACGGACGCCGCCGACCGCCGTGCGGCGATCCTGGCGCGGGCCGACGGGGTCCGCGACGGGCACGCCGTGCTCGCCGTCGCCGCGTGGGACGACCGGGCGACCGGCGACGCGCTGCAGGCCGACCAGGTGTGGGTCGTGGTCGACGTCGGGCGGAAGCCGGCGGACTCGGCCGCGATGGTGTCCGCGGTGGCCTCGCGGCTGCCCGTGGTCGGCGTCGTGGCGATCGGCGCGGGGGAGACCGCCACGCCCGGGTCGGTGGACCTGCTGGGGCTCCCCGTCGTGTCGCTAGGCTGAACGGGTGCTGGTACTCACGCGGAAGGTCGGCGAGCGGATCCTCGTCGGCGACGACATCGTCATCACGGTGCTCGACTCCCGGGGCGACGGCGTCCGGATCGGCATCGACGCACCGCGCGGCGTGAAGATCCAGCGCGAAGAGGTCGTGCGTGCGGTCGCCGAGGCGAACGCCGAGGCCGCCGCTGCCGGTGACGATGCCGAGGCGCAGCTGCGCGCGGCGCTCGGGGCTCGCGGCGGGGCTGCCGCGGACGGCCCGACTCCGCCGGAACAGTCCGACTCCTAGCGGCCGACACGGCCACGCCCGTCACGGGCGCGGCCGCGTGTCGATCACGGTCGGGGCTGCACGTCCGTCACGGACGGGGCTTCTTCTCCTGTTCGGGCAGGCGGCCGGCGGCGGCCTCGGCGGCGAACCAGGCGCGTGCCTCGTCCTGTCGGGCCTGCTCGGCACCGAGCGCGATCGGCGCCCGGACGTGACCGGGCTCGTACCCGAAAGTCTCGATCAGCTGCGGCACGATGGGGCGGACCCGGGCGACGAGCCGGTCGATGTACGCCGACACCGCACGGGCACGCTGCGCCGACAGCCGGCCGTGCAGCAGGTACCAGTCCAGGTGCTGCTCGAGCAGGCCGAGCGCGAACAGGTCGCGCAGCCAGACGAGCACGCGTCGGGTGTCGCCCTCGGTGACCTCGTCGAGCGCCTCGGTGAAGGCGTCCCACTGCATGAGCTCGGCGTGCGCCTTCGACGCCTCGATGAGCTCGTGCTGCGAGCGGTTCAGCAGTCGGGCGGCGCGGGCGCGGTCCTTGCCGGCCGACGCCAGGCGCATGCCGATCTCGGCGACCATCGTGTCGACCCGACCGGCGAGCAGCTCGCGCTGCGTGCGGGGGTCCTGCAGGTCGGCGACGCTGGCGGCCAGGGACCCGCGGTCGGCCACGGTCTGGCCGAGGCGGCGGATGCCGGACGCGTCGGCCAGCTTCGACGCCGCGACGGCCGCCACGAACTTCGCGGTGGACGCCGGGTCCTTCGGTGCCTTCGCACGGAACTCGGTGAGCAGGCGCTTGCCGACGAGCTGCAGCAGCACGGTGTTGTCGCCCTCGAACGTCACGTAGACGTCCAGGTCGGCGCGGAGCCCGGTCAGACGGTTCTCAGCGAGGAACCCGGCACCGCCGCAGGCCTCGCGGGCCTCCTGCAGGGTGTCGAGCGCCGACCACGTCGACATCGACTTGAACGCCGCGGCCTGGGTCTCCAGGTCCTCCCGGCGTTCCGGGGTGTCCTCGCGCCCGCTGAAGACGTCGTCAAAAGTGCGCAGGAGCTTCTCGTGCGCGAACGACTGTGCGAACACCGTCGCCAGGCGCGGGATGAGACGGCGCTGGTGCCGGCCGTAGTCGAGCAGCACGCCCTCGGTGCCGTCACCGGTGGGGAACTGCCGGCGCTGCATCGCGTAGGTCAGGGCGATCTGCAGCGCGATCTTCTGGGCGACGACCGCGGCGCCGTCGAGCGACACCCGGCCCTGCACCAGGGTGCCGAGCATCGTGAAGAACCGGCGGCCGGGCGAGGCGATCGGTGACGAGTAGGTGCCGTCCGCGGCGACGTCGCCGTAGCGGTTCAGCAGGTTCGTACGGGGGACCCGGACGTGGTCGAACGCGAGCCGGCCGTTGTCGATGCCGTTCAGGCCGCCCTTGGGGCCGTCGTCCTCACCGCTCACGCCGGGCAGGAACGCCCCCTCGGCGTCGCGGAGCGGGACGTAGAACGCGTGCACGCCGTGGTCGACACCGGCGGTCACGAGCTTCGCGAACACGACGGCGGCGTGCCCGTGCAGGGCAGCGTTGCCGATGTAGTCCTTCCACGCACCGCGGAACGGCGTGTGGATCTCGAACTCCTCGGTCGCGGGGTCGTACGTCGCCGTCGTGGCGATGCTCTGCACGTCCGAGCCGTGGCCGGTCTCGGTCATCGCGAAGCAGCCGGGGACCGCGAACGAGACGATGCCCGGCAGGAACTCGCGGTGGTTGGCCTCGGTGCCCAGGTGGTGCACGGCGGACCCGAACAGTCCCCACTGCACGCCGGCCTTGATCTGCATCGACGGGTCGGCGGTGACGAGCTCCTCGAACGCGGCCAGGTTGCCGCCGTGGTTGCTCTGGCCGCCGAACTCGGCGGGGTAGGGGCGCTGGATCGCCCCGGCGTCGACCAGGGTCCGGAGCTGCTCGAGCACGCGTGCCCGGTGCTCGGGGATCGGCTGACCCTCGATCTTCTGCATCGCGGGGTCGAGCGCGAGACGCCGGGAGATCCGGCGGTCCTCGGCCCAGCGTCCGAGCAGGAGCTCCTGCACCAACTCGACGTCGATGCGGACGTCGGTGTCCGTCCCGGCGGTCGGGGTGCCCGCTGCCGGGTCGCCGGCGGCGTCGGCGTTCGGCGCGGCGTGCTGCGCGGCGTTCTTCGCGTCGACGTCCGGCGCGGTGTCGCTGCCACTGGCGGGGGTGGTGCGCTGGGCGGGTGCGGTGTCGACCATGGGCGGAGTCCTCCTGAACTGCGGTGTCCGTGTTGCACCGTCCACGCTAGACACCGGTGCCGACAGTCGCGGGAACGCCGTGCGGGCCGCACAACCCCGTGTCGCCCGTGCCGTCACGAGGTCGTGGGAACCCTCCAAAGACATGAGCGGGGTTCGACGATTGGGCGTGCCCACCCCGCCAGGGGCAGACTGGCCGCCATGTCACGTACCACCCCCGCGGACCGCGAAGGCCGTCCCGGACGCACCTTCTTCGGGCAACCGTTCGAGCTCTCCACACCGTTCGCCGTGGAGCTCTGGGAGCGGTTCTCGTTCTACGGGATGCAGGGCATCGTCCTCATCTACATGTACTACACGGTCACGCAGGGCGGCCTGGGGATCGACAAGGGCATCGCCACCGGCATCATGGGTGCCTACGGCGGCGCGGTCTACCTGTTCACGATCATCGGGGCGTGGATCGCCGACCGGCTGATCGGTGCGGACCGGACCCTGTTCGGCAGCGCGATCGTCGTGATGCTCGGGCACATCGCCCTCGCGCTCATCCCCGGGGTGGCCGGGGTCGGGGTCGGCCTCGTGCTCATCGCGCTCGGCTCCGGCGGGCTCAAGGCCACCGCCACCACGATCGTCGGCGGCCTCTACAGCCGCGAGGACCCGCGCCGCGACGCCGGCTTCTCGCTCTACTACCTCGGCGTGAACCTCGGGGCGTTCTTCGGACCGCTGCTCACCGGGCTGCTGCAGAGCTCGCTCGGCTTCCACTGGGGCTTCGGCCTGGCCGCCGTCGGCATGGCCGCGGGCCTGGTGCAGTACGCGATCCGGCGGAAGAAGCTGCCCGAGGTCGTCCGCCACGTGGCGAACCCCGTCGACCGCCGGCGTCTGCCGCTCATCGGAGCCGGCGTCGTCGTCGCGCTCGTCGTCATCGTCGTCGCCGTGCTGACCGGCCTGCTCAACGTCGGCAACCTGCCCACCGTCGTGGTGGCGGTCGTCGTGCTGGCCACCATCGGCTACTTCGTCGTCATCCTGTCGAGCGGCATCACCCGTGACGAGCGGTCGCGGGTCTTCGCGTTCATCCCGCTGTTCATCGGCAGTGCCGTGTTCTGGTCGCTCTACCAGCAGCAGTTCACCGTCGTGACGGTCTACTCCGACGAACGCCTCGACCGATCGCTGTTCGGCTGGGAGATGCCGGTGTCGTGGGTGCAGTCGATCAACCCGGTCTTCATCATCGTGCTGTCCGGTGTCTTCGCGGCACTGTGGACCAAGCTCGGCGACCGCCAGCCGTCCACCCCGACGAAGTTCGCCCTCGGCACCGGGATCATGGGGCTCGCGTTCCTGCTCTTCCTGCCGTTCACCGGCTCGGGCGAGAACGGCACGCCGCTGCTCGCGCTCGTCGGCATCCTGTTGGTCTTCACGCTCGCCGAGCTGCTGCTCTCCCCGGTCGGCCAGTCCGTCGCCACGAAGCTCGCGCCGCCGAAGTTCCAGACGCAGATGGTCGCGCTGTTCTTCCTGTCGGTGTCGCTCGGCACCGCCGTCACCGGGGTGCTGTCCCGCTACTACGACCCGGCGGACGAGGCTCCGTACTTCACGATCCTCGGCCTGGTCGCCGTCGTGGTGGGCGTGGTCCTGCTGCTCCTGGCCAAGCCGGTGCTGCGGCTCATGCGCGGCATCCGGTAACCTGAGCGGAGCCACACGCCGACGCAACCAAGGAGTCACCACCCATGCTCGAACTCATCGCAGGGATCATCATCGGCGTCGGCGTCCTCGGTGGCGTGGGGTGCTGCATGGCCGTCGCGGCCATGATGAAGAGCGGCTCCGAGGAGTACTGAGTCCGGACCCGGACTACTCGCCGCTGTCGGTCGTGACCGGCACCAGCTGACGACTCAGGACGGTCGCGCGCTCGAAGGGGCCGCGGCCGTCCTTCGTGTACGCGGGCTCATCGAAGGCGACGGTCCACGTGCGCTGTGTCCCGTCGATCTGACTCCCGCCGGGAGCCACGATCACCCCGATCGGCTCGTCGGCCCACTGCTCGCCACCCCGATCGGTGTCGATGACCTGCACGAGGGCCCCGATGCCGAGACCGGGAGCGTCGTCGGGGCGGGGACTGGGGGAGCGGCGGCGTCCGAACACGCCATCACCGTAGCGGCGCGTGGTCATGGAACGTCTGTGCGGCACCTGGCGACACGCTGACGGCCCGGCCGCCGCGTGGTCGGGACACCCCGCCTGCAGCGCGTCGAGTGGTCACGAACTGTCGGCTGCGGTGCCGCCAGGCGACGCGTCGTGACCAGCGCGCGGAGGTGAGCGGGGTGTTGCGACCGGCGGGACGACGGCCGGGAGGCCCGTGGCGGCCCCGCACCGCGCCTCCAGGCCGCTGTCGGTCGCGTCCAGAGCGCGGGCCGGGTGGTCAGGACATCCCGCCTGCCGCGCGTCGAGTGGTCACGAACTGTCGGCTGCGGTGCCGCCACCCGACAGTTCGTGACCCCTCGGCGAAGGTGAGCGGGGTGTTGCGACCGGCGGGACGACGGCCGGGAGGCCCGTGGCGGGCCCGCACCGCGCCTCCAGGCTGCTGTCGGTCGCGACCAGAGCGCGGGCCGGGTGGTCAGGACACCCCGCCTGCAGCGCGTCGAGTGGTCACGAACTGTCGGCTGCGCCGCCGCCAGGCGACGCGTCGTGACCAGCGCGCGAAGGTGAGCGGGGTGTTGCGACCGGCGGAAGGGCGGCCGGGAGGCCCGTGGCGGGCCCGCACCGCGCCTCCAGGCCGCTGTCGGTCGCGTCCAGAGCGCGGGCCGGGTGGGCAGGACACCCCGCCTGCCGCGCGTCGAGTGGTCACGAACTGTCGGCTGCGCCGCCGCCAGGCGACAGTTCGTGACCCCTCGGCGAACCCGAGCGGGGTGTCTTGACCAGCCGACACGCGCGACCAGACCCAACCCGCGTCAGACCGCGGCCGGCTCCACCCGGGCGATCTCGGTGATGGACGAGTGGCCCGTCTCGGGGTGCTTGCGCATCGACAGCAGCCGCTCCATCGACGGCTCGAGCGCCGTGACCTTGTCGAGCGGCGCACTCACGACGAGCTGGAACCCGAGCCGGAGCCACGCGGTGACCGCACGGCCGGCGAACTCCGAGTCCGCCTTGATGAACGCCTCGTCGAGGAACACCGGCGCGAACCGGGGACGGGGACGGGTCTCGTCACCGAGCTGGTAGCGCAGCGCGGCGCCGACGATGAACGCCACGAGTTCCTGCGTCTCACCACCGGACTTGTCGCCGAGCGACGAGTACACGCCGAGGTCGTTGCCGTCGGTGTCGTACCGGACGGCCGTGATCTCCATGTGCCGGCGGACGTCGAGCACCGCGTCGCGCTGGGTGGTGCGGCCCCGGGCGGCGTCGGGGTCGGGCCGGATGACCGCCATGAAGCGCCGGAGCCGTCGGAACCGGGTCTCGAGCACGTCGTCGGTCAGCTCGGTGTCGACCGAGGCGGACAGGGCGCGGAGCTCACGGCGGAAGGCGGTGACGTCCTCGCGGGTGACCCGGCGGATCTGGATCTTCAGGCGGTCCCGGTTCGCGCCGAACGGCAGCTCCCGCAGGATCTCGTTGACCGGCTCGAGGCGCTCCTCGATCTCGACGACGGCGCGGTCGAAGGCGCCGGCGAGCGGGACGAGGTCCTCGCCGCTCCACTGCGACAGGCGTCGACGCCACTCGCTCCGACGCGCGTGCAGGCCGGTCGCCACGATCTGGTCGAGGATCGCGTGGTAGTCCGGGTACGACGCGACGCCGGTGCCGAGGTTCGGGTCGGGCCAGGCGTCCTGGTACCGCTGGAACGTCAGCGTCAACGAGGTCGAGGCCGCCGCGGCACCGTCGAGCGCCTGCGTGAGCCGCTCCTCGAGCCGGCGCTTCAGGCGTCGGGTCGCGTCGTCGAACCCGTCGACGCCGTCCGGGGCGCCGATCTCCTCGAAGGTCTCCTCGAGCAGACGGGCCTGCTGGTCGTCCGGCAGCGAACCGGGCGAGGAGTCGAAGCGCTCCAGGATCTCGGCGGCGGCGTCCTGGCCGTCGACGAGCACCGCGTGGCGCTCCTCGAGCCGCTGGACGGACAGCCGTGCGGCGGAGCGACGGTCGGCGGCCTCGTCGAGGGACTTCCGGAGCCGGGCGACCGAGGCCCGCAACGTCCGGAGGCCGTCGTCGGCGGCGAGCAGCGCCTGCCGTTCCTCGTCGAGCCGGGCGAGGGACGTCCCGAGCCCGTCCACGTCGATCGCGGCCCACGTGACGTCGACCACGTGCTGGTGCGCGGCGCGGAGCACGTCGAGCGCGGTGAGGTCCTGCGCGACGTCGGTGCGGCGGGCCTCGAGCGTGGCGAGGTCCTGCGCGATCGAGGCGAGCTCCTGCTCGACCGCGGCGACGCGGGCCTCGTTCGTGAAGCCGATGACGTTCGACTGGCGGCGGTCACCGTGCGCGCCACGACGGCCGTCACGCAGCTGCCCGGACTCGGTGACCCGGCGGCCACCACCGCCGAGGTCCGACGCCGAGGCGACACAGCGGGCGTCGGTGCGGTCGGACTCGATCCGCTCGCGCACCCAGGTGCTGAACGGCGACGGCTTGATGGCGAGCTTGCCGGAGACCATCGCCGGGTCGCCGTCGAGGTCCAGGTGCGGGCCGGTCGGCACACCCTCGAACTGCACGCGGACGGGCAGGCGCAGTGCGTCGATCGCCTCGCTGAAGTCGCCGAGGCGGTCCTGGTCGACGAGCAGCGTGCGGGCGACGGGGGCCAGGACGGACTCGATGGCCGTGCGCCAGCGCTCCTCGCCGGGCAGCACGTCGAGCAGTTCCGCCACGAAGGGGAGTTCGGCCGGGTCGATGCCGGCGGCGCGGGCCATCGCGAGCCGGGCCTCGTGCATCGGCAGCGGCATCGCGCCCTGCCGGTGCTCGAGCGACTGGCGCTCCTGCCGCAGGGACCGCTCGCGGTCGAGGAGCGGGTACTCCTCGCGGGTCAGGGCGTCGCGGCGCTCGTCGAGGGCGGTGCGCGCGTCGGCGTACGACCCGAGGAACTCGTGCGAGGCGCGCTGTGCGGCGGTGAAGTCGGCCTCGGTCGCGACGGACGTGCCGAGCACCGCCGTGCGCTCGTCGAAGGTGCCACGGGTGCGCACCACGGCGTCGCGCTCACGGGTGAGCCGTTCGATGCGGTCCTCGAGCTGGGCGAGCGCGTTGCCGCCCTGGTCGCGGAGCCGGGCCTCGGCGTCGCGCAGCTCGATCTCGACCGCGGCGTGCCGGGCCTCGGCCGCGGCGACCTCGGCGCGCGATGCCGTTCGCTCGCGGGCGTTGCGCGCGACCTCAGCATCGAGCAGATCGCGCTTCCGCGAGGCCGTCCAGTGCGCGAACGGCGACACCTCGGCACCGGTCGCGATGCCGTCCAGGGCCGCTGCGGCCTCGGTCGCGCGCGAGATCTCGTCGTGCAGGTCGGTGATGGGGGAGAGGATGCGGACCTTGCGCTCCTCGGTGTCCATCGCCTCGTACGCCTCGTCGAGGGCGGAGAAGTGCGCGAGGGCCCGGTCCGCCGCCTCGTACGTGCCGGGGGTCTCGAGCACGAGCGACTTGTACAGCGCGTCGACGGTCGGCAGGTGCTGGCCGGCCTGGATCCGGGCGAGCAGACGCATCGCCCGGTTGCCGCCGCCGGAGTCACCGATGCCCAGCCGGGTCTGCAGCGTGTACGCGAGCTCCTGGTAGGTGTCGCGGATGACGAGCCCCGGCACGCGGCCGGTCAGCTCGAGGTGGTGGAACCGCGATGGCACGAACTCCTCGAGCCGGCGCAGGTCGAAGGTGTCGTCGACCGTCGCCATGGTCATCTGGATGTCGCCGACCCCGCGTGCGCGCTTCGGCACGATGTACGCACGCAGCACCGTGAAGCGCCGCTCGTCGTCGTTCCGGAACGTGACCGCCGCCGCACCCCAGGTGGTCTGGTCGTCGCCGCGCAGGTTCACGTCACGCAGGCTGCCGGTCTCCGGGTCGCGCCGGGTGTCGACCTTGCCGCGCAGGTACGTGAGCAGGTTGCGCTGGTCGGCGCTGCGGGCGCGGCCGGTGGTGGCGTCGTTCGAGGCGCCGTTGAACGGCACGTCGGACGGCATCATCACGGCCAGGTAGGCGTCCATCAGCGTCGACTTGCCGGTGCCCGAGGCGCCGGAGATGAGCGTCGCCGTGCCGGACAGCTCGACCTGCCGGTGGCCGTGGAAGCCACCCCAGTTGACGACCTGCATCGACTCGGCGCGCCACTGCGCGACCGTGTCGAAGAGCGCCGGGATCTCGAACGTGTCGGTCACGCTTCCGTCTCGCCTTCGTCGTCGGTGTCGGTCTCGGCTTCGCCGTCTGCCTGGAGGGACGGGTCGTCCCCGTCGGTCGGCTCGCCACCCGGGGCGGTCGCCTCACCCTGCGAGGTGGTGGTCCGCAGCCAGGCGTCCAGTTCGAGCAGGCGCTCCAGGGGGAGCAGCACCTCGACGACGCTCGCCACCCGGAAGCGGTCCGGGTCGGAGGTGCGGATCAGGATGCGCGCGGTCACGAGGCGCTCGATGGCCTTCGCGACCCGGCCCTCGTCGCGGGTGCGGTCCGTCGCGGTCGCCGGACGGAAGCCCGCGACGTGCCCGAGGATCTCGGAGCGGTCGACGACGACCTGGTCCGGGCCCGGTCGGGCGTCGGCGCGCAGGCGCATCCGCAGGTAGACGAGGACGATCGTCTCCTCGCGGGTGTACGGCAGGTCGCGGAGCAGGGTCGGGAACGTGCGGCGCTGGCTCTCCGACCGGGCCTGGCGCTTCCAGGCGACCTCGCGGTCACGGTCGACGTGCAGCTCGAGGAACAGGTCGTTCAGGCGGGACCGCAGCTGGTACTCGGCATCGAGCACCGCGCGCCACTCGTCGGGGTGCGTGCGGGAGCTGACGTACGAGTGCCGCAGCAGTGCCACCAGGGCGCGTCGCTGGTGCTCGTCGAGCCGACCCTCGTCGCCCTCGAAGAGGGCGAAGCTGGACTCGTCACGCTCGTCGTCCTGCATCACGGATGCGGGGTCGTCGTAGGGGACCGTGTCGTCGACCGGTGCCGGCGTCGTGTCGCTCACCGTGCCTCCTGTGCGTTCTCGTCGTGTGCGTCGCCGACCGGAGTGCGCTCGTCGTCGAGCGCAGCGGTGGGCATGTGGAAGGTGATCGCGGTGCCGTCGGGGCGGATCGTGCGGTGCTGGGCGACGTGCGCGGCGGACTCGAAGTCGTCGCGCCCCGTCAGCAGGTGCGCGAGGCCGAAGAGCTCGACCGGTCGGCGCTGCTCGGGCGGCAGCCCGTGGAACGCGTCGACGCTGGAGTCGGCCTCGGCGAAGCGGAGTGCCGCGCGCAGCTCGGTCAGGAGCGGCCCGCCGTGCATGCGGAGCATCTCGACGTCGAGGTCCTCGAAGACGTCGTCGTCGGGTTCCTCGATGGGCGGCGGCACGGACTCGGCGTCCGGGTCGTAGAAGCGCTCGCGCAGCGTGCCGACCTCGGCGGCCGCCGGTAGGAGCGGCAGCGGGATCCGGTCGCGTGCGCCGCCCTGGTCCATCAGGGTGGCGAGGCCGCGGTTGATCGAGCGGAGCACCGCGTCGAGCTCGCGGTCGCGCACCACGTCGTGGGCGACGATCTGGTCGCGGAGCGTGGCGGTGAGCTGACGGCGCTGGGCGAGGACGTCCTCGATGCCCTGGCGCAGGATCGTCACGGTGTTGCGGAAGGCCCGACGCTCGCCGGCTCCGAGGCCCTGCGCGAACGGGTGCGCCAGGATCGTCGCGATGTCGTCACGGAGCCGCAGGAGCAGGGCGTCGTCGCGGAGGAGCTCGAAGGCGCCCTCGAAGGCGCGGCCCTCGGGCGTCGCTTCCATCAGGTTGTCCGTGCGCGCCAGGTAGTCGTCGAGGATCTCGCCGATGGGGCGGACCTCTTGCCGGAAGTCCTCGACGATCGAGCGGTGCATCGTCGCGACCGCCTCTTCCACGCGCTTGAAGTCGCTCGGCAACTGCCGGATGAGGTCGGAGATGTTCGTGTACCCGTCGCGCATCCGGTCGTCGTCGACGGCCACGACGTCGTCGCCGTGCTCCAGGCGTTCCCGCTCGGCCTGCAGCTCGGCGATCTGGGCGTCGATCCGGCGGATCTGCACGTCGGGGTCGGGCTCGGCGCGGGCGGCCCACCGGTGCACCGCGTCGACGATCATCGCCAGGCGGCTCTCGCTGATGAGGGCGCGGTCGGCCGACAGGGCGTCGACGAGGCTCAGCGCCTCGAGGGCGTGGCTGGTCAGGGAGTACTGCTCGTCGCCGTCGGGGGAGTTCGAGCGGACGAGCCACTGGGCGCCGACCCACTCGCGGCACAGCGCGCGGCCGTTCGGGCGGGCCTCCTGCTCACCCTCGGTCTGCTCGCTGCCGGCCTGCGTGCTGGCCGCAGGCATCGGCTGGTCGCTCGCGGGCACACGGGCACCCGCAGCCTGCAGACGCGCGACGTGCTCCTCGACCTGCAGGTGCATCCGGTCGGCGGGGACGTACTGCACGTCGCGGTCGAAGACCGTGCGGAACACGGCGAGGACCGTGGCACTGGTCGGCCGGGACATGAGCCGCAGGGTCGGACGGTCGAGGACCGCTCGGACCCGGGCGAACTCGAGGTCGACGTCGGTCATGCGCCCCTTCGTCCGATCGTGCTGGTGGTCTGGCCCGCGTGCTGCGGCCTGATGAGATGACAAGAGCCCGACGCTGCTGCGTCGGGCTCTTGTCGGTGGTGTTCGTGTTGCTGTGTGGGCGATACCAGACTCGAACTGATGACCTCTTCGGTGTGAACGAAGCGCGCTACCAACTGCGCCAATCGCCCCCTGCACTGTTCGTGCGGATCGATACTAGCGGAAGTCCGGCGGTGCATCGAACACATCGCGCGGCCCGGGTGTGGCGCGCTGCCCAGAGGGGGTGTCGAACCGCCCCGATCCGCATGAATTCGGGGGACACGCCCGGTGAACGGGGAGGATTTTGGTGGAAGTGCCCCGGTGCGTATAGAGTTTACGTCGTCGCCGCGACAGCGGAACGACAAGTGCGGATGTGGCGCAGTGGTAGCGCATCACCTTGCCAAGGTGAGGGTCGCGAGTTCGAATCTCGTCATCCGCTCGAGTGTGGGTCTTCTCGAAGGCCCGCGACTCACCAGAGGGTATCCCACCGTTCGGGTACTCACGGAGACGTGAACCTCGATGGTGGGGTGGCCGAGAGGCTAGGCAGCGGCCTGCAAAGCCGTCCACGCGGGTTCGAATCCCGTCCCCACCTCCAGATCCACCCTCCAAGACCTTGATGGACTCCGGTCCACGCAGGGACTTGGGCGATTGGCGCAGCGGTAGCGCGCTTCCCTGACACGGAAGAGGTCACTGGTTCGATCCCAGTATCGCCCACCACCACGAAGCCCCCGGCAGGACCACCAGGTCCGGTCGGGGGCTTCGTCGTTCGTGGATCGTGCCAGCGGCTGTGGGCTAGCGTGGGACGTTCGGAGCCGAGCAGGCTGTTGGGAGAACGACCACCGCATGACCGTGATGATGCTGCGGCAGGACACCGTCGACTTCGACGCGGTCAGTGAAGTACTCGGGGAGATGTACCCGAAGGTGCGCCTCGAGCCGCCGCGTGGTCGGGTGCGGTTCCGCGCGGACATCCGTGGCGACGACCGACTGAGCATCGCGCGCCTCTCGATGGGCTTCCACGCGCAGGTGACCGTCGAGCCGGCGGGGGTCTTCACCTCGGCCACCCGACTCGGCGGCGGACTCCGGACCGAGCACGGTGACGGCGGAGAGGTCGGCGGCGTGCTCTTCGGTCAGGAGGAGACCGTCGCCGAGTACGACGGTTCGGAGCTGCTCGTCGTCAACATGCCGGAGTCCTCGCTCCTCCAGCACGCCGTCCGTGCCGAGGGAGCCGACACCGGCGTCCTCCGGCTCCACGGCCACCGGCCGATCCCGGAACGTGCCGACGTCTGGGCACAGGCGGTCTCCCACGTCCACCAGAACGTCGTCCGGGTGGACTCTGCGTTCCGGAACGAGCTGGTCCGCACCGCCGCGTTCGACTACCTGCTCAGCGTCGCGACCTGGGCACTGCCGTTCGAGACCGTCACGCGGGTCTTGGCCGGCACCGGGGCGGGGGCGGCAACGGTCCGGCGGGCCGCCGCGTACATGGACTCGCACCTGAGCGACCCGATCACCCTCGAGGACGTGGCGGCGGCGGCACGGGTGTCTTCCCGCGGACTCCATTCGACCTTCCGTCGGCAACTCGACATGACGCCGATGACCTACCTGCGCCGCGCCCGGCTCGCCGAGGCGCACCGGGAGCTCCTCGACGATGAGTCGAAGCTGATCAAGGACGTCGCGGCGAAGTGGGGGTTCAGCAACCAGGGACGGTTCACCCGCCTGCGACGTGAGATGTACGGCACGGACGGTCACCGGACGCACTGACCAGGTCGGTCGTCGGCGGCGCACGCTCCGACACGCACCGACCGTTCGAAGGCCCGCGACTCGCCAGACGGTATCCCACCGCTTCGGGTACTCACGGAGACGTGAACCTCGATGGTGGGGTGGCCGAGAGGCCAGGCAGCGGCCTGCGGAGCCGTCCACGCGGGTTCGAATCCCGTCCCCACCTCCAGATCCACCCTCCAAGACCTTGATGGACTCCGGTCCACGCAGGGACCTGGGCGATCGGCGCAGCGGGAGCGCGCTCCCCTGACACGGAAGAGGTCACTGGTTCGATCCCAGTACCGCCCACCACCACGGGGCCCCCGGCAGGACCACCAGGTCCGGTCGGGGGCTTTCTTCGTTCCGGTCTGCTCGCCGGCAGCGCTCGCGCCGTGTTCGGGACGTCCTGCACACGGGTGGTTCGTCTGCTTTCGGGTCAGCCACCACCCGTGAGCTCGTCACCGCTCACGCCACCCCGCCGCGCGTACCCTGCGGCGGAGGAGTCCCGCCGGGCTCGGGCCCGGTCGGGGTCCTCGGCCCAGTGGTCGATGGCGTCGTCGCCGACGGCGAAGTAGTGCGGGCGCAGTTGCTGGATCGCCCTGTCCGTGCCAGGGCTGTCCTCGTCGAGCTGGGGGATGACGGCCTTCAGATCGCGCCTCGCTCGAACGAGGTCCCGTGGAGCGCCGTCGTGCACGTAGACAGCGGCGAGGGCGACGCACTTCGAGAGCATCATCGAAGCACCCGACCCCGTCGTCGGACCCAACAGGCTGAGGAAGTCGGCGACGTCGCAGACGCGGACGAACTCCTCCTCGGTGCAGGTCTCCACCCAGTCGGCGACCGCCGGTTCGTGGAACTGCAGCAGGTCGCGAACCGTCAGGTTCCTCGTGGTGGAGAGCACGGGTGCAAGCGTATGCGGCACGGTTCTGGTGCGCCGTGAAGGCCGGTCACCAGCGACCATGCGCGGGTGAGCTGCACCGCCGCCCTCGGCTAGCCCTGGTCGCAGGCTGACGACGACGGGACGGCGAACCGGGCAACCGCAGCACGGACATCGTCGGAGAGCTGACGGTCGCCATGCCGTGCGAAGACGAGGACCGTCTGGTCGAACCGGTCGGCGTCCGCCACCTCCCACGTCGCCGTCTCGCGGTCCGACTGCGACGGCTTCACGCCGTGCCGGAGTGCCCAACGGACGTGGAAGTCCTCCGACGCGGCGACCGCCGGAGCGCGCAGCGGCGGATGGCACCGGCCCGGTCGAGCTCCCCGACCACCCGTCGAATCCCGGGTGCTGGGTTGCCACCGTGCCAGTCGTCCGCACAGGCGTAGAGGACATTGAACTCGCGGACGAACGGCGGGACGACATCGACCGAGTCGGCGATGCGGTCGCCCACGAGCGCGGCGACCTCCGCCACGTGGGTGACTGCACCGCTCAGTCGTCCGAGGCGGTCTGCAGCAGGAACGTCCCTGCCTCGACGGCGGCGCGGACCGCGGCGAGTGTTTCCGAGGGTGCCTGTCCCGTCGTGTCGATCACGTGGTGTTCGAGCGCACGGAGGGCGGAGAACTCCTCCCACATCGCGAGGATCGGCGCCTCGTCGACGAGTGCGTCCGGCTCGGTCCGGCCCCGCGCACGTCGCAGGGTCTCGTCGCGGGAGGGGCGGAGGACGACGTAGTGGAGCGGCGACGTGCCGCGGATCGGGCTCGGGGCCAGGAAGTGGTGCAGCATCCACGGTCCGACGATGCCGTCGACGACGACCACGAACCCACCGGCGACGTACGCGGAAGCAGCAGTGCTGATCACCCGCATGACCGTCTGGTTCTGCTCGTCCGCCTCGGGCAGGTAGGGCGGGACCGAGCCGGAAACGATCGCGTGCCAGAAGTCGTCCGTGTGCAGGTGCACCGAACGCGGGAACGAAGCAGCCACCGCCCGAGCCGTCGTCGACTTCCCTGCGCCGGGCGGACCGGTGATGACGACGACCGCAGCAGCGTCCATGACCACGGAGACTAGTCGCTGCCGCGAGCCCACTCACGGGGTCATCGGAGGTCGGACACGCCCGACGTTGGCGATCCGGCCCGTGGTCGTCCAAGGTTGGCACGTGACCGCCCCGTCGACGACCACGCCCCCTCGGCTCGCTCCGCTGTACGCCGCGGGCTTCGTGACCGCCTTCGGGGCGAACGGCATCGCCGCGGCGGTCGGTGGCGAGCACCTCGAACTCGGTCTGACGCTCGCATGGCTCGGACTCTTCCTCGCGCTGTACGACGTCGCCGAACTCGTCCTCAAGCCGGTCTTCGGCGCACTGTCCGACCGCATCGGGCCGCGACCGGTGATCGTCGGCGGACTCATCGTGTTCGCGGCGGCCTCGCTCATCGGCTTGTTCGGGACCGGACCGTTCTGGCTCGGGCTCGCCCGCCTGCTGCAGGGTGCCGGCGCCTCCGCGTTCTCGCCCGCGTCGTCCGCCGCGGTCGCGCGACTCGTGCCGGCGCATCGTCGCGGGACGCACTTCGGTCGGTACGGCTCGTGGAAGGGTCTCGGCTACGCCGGGGGACCGGTGATCGGTGCACTCGTGGTGCAGTTCGGCAGCACGCAGTGGCTCTTCGGGATCCTGGTCGTGATGGCCCTCGTGACGGCGGTGGCGGTGCTGATCGCCGTCGAGCCCATCGTGCCACTGCCCCGGCAGCGGGCCACGCTCGCGGTGATGGTCCGAGCGGCCACGGACCGCCAGTTCCTGATCCCGGTCGTCGTCCTGGCCGTCGGCAGCGCTGCGATCGGGGCGCTGACCGGGATGCTCCCGGCGCTCGGCACCGAGGTCGGCATCCCGCTCCTGGTGTCGACGCTCGCGGTCGCCGTCCTCGCGGTGACGTCGTCGCTCGTGCAGCCCGTCGCCGGACGTCTGCACGACGCCGGGCGTCTCGGCACCGGGGTGGCGGGTGTGGCCGGGACAGCCGCGGTCGCTGCTGCTTTCCTGGTCGTCGCCGTCGCGCCGTCCGCGGTGGCGGTCTTCATCGCGGCGCTGCTCGCCGGGGCCGGTGTCGCCACGCTGACGCCCGTTGCGTTCGCGCACCTCGCCGGGTCGACTCCGCCGGACCGGCTCGGTCGCACCATGGGCTCAGCAGAGCTCGGGCGCGAGACCGGGGACGCCGTGGGGCCGCTCGTCGTCGGTGGTGTCGGCAGCGCGATCGGGCTTCCCTTCGGGTTCGCAGCGTTCGCGGTCGTGGCTCTGGTCGGGACGCTCGTGGCATCGCGGTTGCCGTCGAAGACAGACTCGGCACGGGACGCGTAGGGGACAGACGAAGCCCATCGGGCGCTACGCGTACGGGTCAGCGGACACCGTCCCGTACACATCGGTCCGACGCCGACGATCGCGGTGGGCAGCGACCCAGCGAGCCACCGCGAGCGCGAGCAGCGCGGCGGACACCCCGGCGAGCAGCCACAACCACCCGTCGTCGTCCTCGATGAGCAGCCGCAGGGCCAGCACTCCGAGCGGTGCTGCCATCAGGATCCGTCGGAGCTCGCGCCACGACGGCTTCCACAGCGTGGTCGGGCCCTTCTTCCACCGACCGACCACGACGTACGCGATCACACATCCTGGGATGCAGAGGCCGAGCCACTTCACGATCGCCTCGACCCCGGCGTCGTAGAACGGATGCGCCACTTCGCGGAGCACGCCGCCAGCAGCAGCCGCGACGAGCAGCACCCACATGCGCGCCTCCCAGCGTCGAGGGTGCCACCAGGGCGTGCGCCACGACGGCACTTGCTCGCGGACCACCGGCATCGCGACTCCTCCCCGGTCGGGCGTCCAGCCTATGCGCGACGTCGATCGACGCCGATCGACGACGGGACCGAGAGGCTGCCGTCCCTGGCGGGAGTCCGGCTGTTCCGCATACGGTGTGTCTGGACGAGGCCGACACCGCAGGTCGGTCCGACGAGGGGGCACCATGAAGATCTTGAGCATCGTGGCACGGGGACTCGGAGCATTGCTCACGACGGTCGCCAAGACGATGGGCGGGATGCTGGGCGCGAAGCCGTACATCGATTCCCACGCGGCGGAGCTCTTGCCGCGTCGTGAGGACTACCGCCCGTAGATCGTTCGCGCCGGCCCGCTGGTTGGATGGCTGCATGACGATCGGTCCCGGGACGGCTCCGCACCGGGGCGCAGTGGTCCTGCTCACCGTGCTGGTGATCGCGTCCTGGACGGCGACTGTCGTACTCCCGCTCCTGGTGCTGCACTTGCTCCTCGGCGTCGACGCACCCGCCGACAGGGCGTTGCCGATCGCGCTCGGGTGGTTCGTGACCCCAGCACTGACAGCAGCCGGGCTGACCGTGGGACTGGTCATCCTCCGCCGATCGCGGAAGTCCGGAGCGCGTCAGCCGTCACCGTAGGATCGTCGAGCCGCATCCAGCGGAACGACGGGGGAGCACCTGATGGAACAGCACACCGAACAGCGCACGCGACCGCGGGTCGTCACGGTCGCCGTGGCGCTCTGGTGGGCGTCCGTCATCATCAGCCTCGTGGCCGCCGCGCCCGGCATGGTCGTGTCGATGCGCGAAGCCGGCGGCGCGATCATCGGGGCGTCGCTCGGGCTCGTCCTCGTCCTCGCCTGGTCGGCACTGTTCGTGTGGCTGGCGACGCGGATGGGACGAGGCTCCGGGAACGCGCGACTCTGGCTCGCCATCATCGCCGGGCTGACTGCCTGCAGCGAAGTGCTCACCATCGCCACCGACGGCGTGGACTGGAGCCTCATCGACGCCGTCTGCGTCGTCGCCGCCGCCGTGCTCAGCTACCTTCCCAGTGCCCGTCCGTTCTTCCCGCGGGACGAACGACGCCCGCGAGCAGCGGAACCCCGCACCATCGGGTGGGACCCGACGACGGGCGAGCGCATCTTCGAGACGCCCCCTTCGGGCGACCGCGCGAACTGAAGCGAACCCCCAGGAACAGCCGGAGAACGCCCGTTCCCCATTGTGGGGGTACCGCCGGACTCGGCCAGATGGTTCCATTCAGAGGTCGGCATCCTCCGGGTGCCGAACAGCCACGGACCGTCTTGCGTCGCAGTGAAGGTGGTCGCCGCTGGTTACGGTGACCACGAGGTGCCGTCGAGTCGATTCGGGTTCGACACGGCGGCGCCTCCCACACACCGGGGGACCGTCCGACCAGGAAGCAGCACCATGCGATCGCTCGTCTACACCAGCACCCAGACCCGTCCGATCACGGATTCCGAACTCGCGCAGATCCTGGCGGTCGGTCGCGAGAAGAACACCCGGCTCGGCGTCACCGGCATGCTCGCGCACCGCGACGACAACTGCATCGGGATCATCGAGGGCGAGGACGACGTCGTCCGCGAGCGCTTCGACCAGGTCCAGGCCGACCCGCGACACACGAACGTTCGGGTGCTGCTCGACGAGCCGATCGCCCAACGCTCGTTCCCGGACTGGTCGATGGCGTTCCAGTCCCTCGACCCGCTGATGCACGACGTGCCGGGGTTCAGCGACCTGTTCAGCCCGGGTCGCCCGACTGATCCTGCGTTCGGGGCCTCCCGGGCTCGCGCACTCCTGGACTGGTTCCGGAAGCACCCGCTGGCACCACTGACGAACCAGAACGCCGCCGACGAGGAAGTCCCGCGCACCCGGGCGATCAACGGTGCGATCGCGGTCATCCACGACGGGGGACTGTCACGCTTCTCGCTCGAGGGCGTCGCGTCCCGGTCGGGGATGCGGCAGGCCGAGATCCTCGAGCTCTTCCCCTCCGAGCACGCACTGCTGGCCGCCGCGGTGATGCGGTGGACCCGCGCGGTGTCGGCACCGCTGCTGCCGCTCGCCGGTGAGAAGGGCACGGTGGCGTTCCTGCACGCGCTGCTCTCCGCCCACGCCGAGGACCCGTCCCTCATGCGCCTGATCGCCGCGACGCTGGCCATCTCGACCGACCCGTCGACGGACGGCGCCGACTACTACCGGTCCGCGTACCTGCAGTTCCGCGAGACCGTCCGCACCGCGCTGCAGGAAGACGTCCGCGCCGGCCGCGAACCGGCGACGATGGACCCGATCCGCGGGGCACAGCAGCTGCTCGCGCTCTACGACGGCATCCGCCTGCAGGCGCTGCTGACGCCGGACACCGACGTCGTCGACGCGTTCGACCGTGCCGCTGCACGGATGCGCCGCGGCTGGTCCGAGCAGTACGAGGAGACCACCGTGTGGGACATCTCCGCGCCGGCGGGGGACTGACGTTCAGCGCACCAGACGCACGGTCCGGGGGATGGGTCCGAACGCCGACTCGGCACCGTCGGGCGTGAAGCCGTTCCGCCGGTAGAAGGCGTGCGCCCGCGGGTTGTCCGCGGCCACCCACAGTGACGCCGGACGATCGGCGAGCACGGTGTCGAGGAGTGCCTGGCCGGCTCCGGTCCCGTGCGCACGTGCCAGGACGTAGAGCGTCGTCAGCTCCTCGGGGCGGACGGCATCCGGCTCGGGGGTCGTCTGCGCCGCGGCGAAGCCCACGACGCCGGTGCTGTCGAGAGCGACCTGGATGCCTTCTCGGGCGTCAGGACTCGCGAGCGTCGACCGCCACATGTCGACCCGACGACCCGCGTCGAACCAGGGGCTCGTGTCCGGGTCGTCGACGAACCGGCCGTACGTCTCTCGCCACGACACCGTGTGCACGTGGGCGATCGCATCCGCATCGGCGAGCGTCGCCGGCCGGATCAGCGTCGAGACGTCGTCATCGTTCCCCACTCGATCAGGGTAGCGACCGGCGTCCGGTGCTCAGAGCTGGAGATCCAGGTCGAAGAACCCCGCACCGCCGAGGAACAGCGGCACGATGACCCCGAACATCGTCAGCGTCGCCCCGATCAGGATCGCCGCGAACGCGATGCCGTCACCCCGCTCACCGGTCAGTCGCACGTCGCGGCGCGCGATGAACCCGACGACGAGACCGCCGATCGGTGCCACGAATGCGAGGGCGATCGCCACCACCGCGAGCATGCTGAGGGGCGGTACCGGCACGGCTGCCGATGCGGGGGACCCGGCGGCGCTCGGCGCGGTCTGGTCAGGAGCGAGGTCGGTCACGTCGGCCAGCCTAGGGTCGACGAGGATCCCTCTGCTCACCCCTGACCGAGGTTCGTCACCAGGTTGATGGCGACCGCGATCAGCACCGTCCCGAAGAAGTACGACAGCAGCGCGTGCGGCAACGCCTTCCGCCGGGTCTCACTGTCATCCGGCTCGATCTCTGGTGCCGCGTACGACATGCCGATGGTGAAGGCGAAGTAGGCGAAGTCGCTGTAGGTCGGCCGCCCGTCCTGCTTGACGTCGAACCCACCGCCCCGGTGGTCGAGGAAGAACATCCGGGCGTACTTCAAGGCGTAGACCGTGTTGACCAACGCCCACGCCACCATCGTGCCGAGCACACCCAGCATGACCGCCGCGACCGAGGCCGGATCTCGCGCCTGGCTGGCTTCGCTCAGCGCCAGGACGACGGCGGCGAGACTCGCGAAACAAGCCACGATGAGCGCGTTGTCACTGACCCGTGTCTCGGACTCCTCGCGGGCGAGACGCTCGGTGCCGTCGGCGTCCTGGCGCCAGCACTTGTGCCAGACCTGGACCAGCGCGATCAGGCCGGCCGTGCACCAGGCCGCGAGCGGCCCGAGGGACGGAGCCCCGGTGAAGGTCAACGCGACCCCGACCAGGACCCCGATCCCCACGATGACGAGCGCCCGGCGCGTGGAGAGTATCCGATCGTTCATCGTCGTGCCTTCACGATCGTTCCTTCCCCCTGTCCGCTGCGTGGTCGGTCGTCACACGCCGGGGGTGAAGACGGCGCGGACGCAGCCGTCGTCCTTGTTCTTGAACATCTCGTACCCGCGCGGCCCTTGCGACAGTGGCATCACGTGCGTGGCGAGGTGCTCGGTGCTGATCTCTCCCGCGGCGATGCGGTCGAGGATCATCGGGATGTAGCGGTGCCCGTGCTGCTGGGCGCCGCGGACCGTCATGCCCTTGTTCATGATCGCGCCGAACGGGAACTTGTCGACGAGCCCACCGAAGACCCCGAGCGAGAACAGGCTGCCGCCCTTCCGGCTGGCGTAGATGGCCTCGCGCAGGGCGGTCGGCCGGTCGGTCTGCAAGCGCAGCTGCTGCTTGGCCTGGTCGTACAGGTACAGCGGTCCGGTGCCGTGCGCTTCCATGCCGACGGCCTCGATGCACACGTCGGGACCCCGACCGCCGGTGCGTTCCTTGAGTTCCGGGAGCACGGCGTCGCTCGTGTAGTCGAGCGTCTCGGCACCGATGTGCTCGCGCACCTGTCGCAGCCGTTCGGGCAGACGGTCGATCACGATCACCTGCTCGGCGCCGAGGAGCATCGCTGCACGAGCGGCCATCTGGCCCACACCACCGGCGCCCCACACTGCGACGGTGTCACCCGGTGTGATCCCGGCCAGGTCGGCTCCGGTCCACCCGGTGGGTGCGGCATCGGAGGCGAACAGGGCGGCCGTGTCGGACACACCATCGGGGACCGTGAACGCCCCCTGATCGGCGTAGGGCACGCGGACGTACTCGGCGTGGCTGCCCGCGAACCCGCCGAGCGCGTGGCTGTAGGCGAAGCAGCCGCCGATCGACGACCCCCACATCGCCTCGGTCAAGCCCGGGTTCGGGTTGCCGTTGTCGCAGAGTGAGAACTGCCCGTGGGTGCAGTACCAGCACTGCCCGCAGGCGATGAACGAGCAGACGACGACCCGGTCGCCCACCTTGTGCTTCGTGACGGCCGATCCCGTCTCGACGACCTCGCCCATGAACTCGTGCCCCAGGACGTCACCGGATCGCATGGTCGGGATGTACCCGCCGAGCAGGTGCAGGTCCGAGCCGCAGGTGGTGCTCAGACGAACCTTCAGGATCACGTCGTGCTCGTTGAGGATCTTCGGGTCCTCCACCGTCTCCACCGCGGTCTCGTTGACCCCGGTCCAACAGAGCGCCTTCACAGCACACCCTCCTCGTTGCTCCGTTTCGTCGCCGCGTCCACCAACGCGCCGGTGGGTGTGGCCTTCCGTCGGCCGTGGGGGACCGGATCCACCCGGAGCACCTCGCCGACCTCGATGAGTTGCTTCGCCTCACGCAGAGCGGCCCGCAGCCGACCCCGTGAATCCGGGCCGCCGCCTCGGAACCGGGCACGGAGCTCGGTGCCACGATCGCCGGGCGCGGGACGGGCCTCCACCTCGACGTCCTGCCCGAACGCCGTGAGCGGCGCGGGGATCCGCCCGCCTGGCAGCACCGCGTCCTGCCCGCGGTTCACCGTGACCGCGTGCCAGCCGGAACGCGGTTCGGCCAGCACCTTCCGTACGGGCCCGGGTGCGCCGCGTCGGCGGCGCGAGACGACGACGCCGACGGCAGCCGTGACCATCGCAGCGGCGGCGAGGTTCCGGGCCCTCATCGTGGTGTCCTGGCGAGGAGTCGGTGGGCAGCGGACGCGTTCGCGCCACACCGCCGGGGATTCGTGTGTTCCATCGCGGCCTCCTTGAGTCGCATCGGTGCGGATCAACGGGACGGGAGCGACGACCGCGCGATCGTGCCGGTCGGGGTCGCGGAGTCGCTCCTGTCGATCCACGGTGAGCGTGGCCTCCCTGGCGTCGTCCCGGGTTGTCCGTGATGCGCTGCGGCAGGTGACGGCAGTGAGACGGACGGGAGGCCCGGTGCCAGCTGGCACCGGGCCTCCCGTCCGTTCCGGGGTCGCGTCTCAGACGCGCACGGCGCGTTCGTCGGGGACGCAGTGCGTCATCATCAGGCCCTCGACGTCGCGGGAGCCGTTGTGGCCGAGGTTCGCCAGGCGGGCGAGCTCGTCGTCGCTGAGCGTCTGTGACTGCAGCGGGGGCAGGTCCTTGACCTCGTCGAGGGTGATGCCGAGCCCCTCGCCCACGCGACGACCCAGGTCGTCCTCGACCATGTAGAAGTGCCAGAGCATGCGCTCCTGCACCGGACGGGCCGCCTGCGAGATGAGGTCGACGAAGTTCGCGACCAGGTCGTCGCGCTCCCAGTCCTGCAGGAGCAGGTACCGCTGGCCGGCCTGGGTGTAGTCGTTCGTCCGGGGGATCCGCTTGCGGGTGAGGCGCCCGACGATCTCCGGCCCCTGGTCGTCGTGGGTCGGGTACTCCGCCTCGCGCAGGCCGCCGGTGATCGACGGCTCGTAGTTGACGTGCGGGTTCTCGCCGCCGTGGTCCTGGTGGTACGCCATCTGTCCGTCGCGCTGGTTGGTCGCGACGGCGCCGTTCTTCGGGGCGTTCACCGGCAGCTGCAGGTAGTTCGGGCCGACGCGGTAGCGCTGCGTGTCCGAGTACGAGAACGTGCGGCCGACGAGCATCTTGTCGTCGGAGAAGTCGAGGCCGTCGACGAGCACGCCGGTGCCGAAGGACAGCTGCTCGTTCTCGGCGAAGTGGTTCGTGACGTTGCGGTCCAGGACCATCTTGCCGACGGGCTTCGGCGGGAACTCGTTCTCCGGCCACACCTTCGTGTCGTCGAGCGGGTCGAAGTCGAGCTCCGGGTGCTCGTGGTCGTCCATGAGCTGCACACGGAGCTCCCACTCGGGGTACTCACCACGCTCGATCGCCTCGTACAGGTCCTTCGACGCGTGCCCGAGGTCGCCGGCCTGCACCGCGGCGGCGTCGGCCTCGGTCATCGAGGACACGCCCACCGACGGGATCCAGTGGTACTTGACGAGCTTGGTGTCACCGTCCGCGTTCACCCACTTGTAGGTGTTCACGCCGAAACCCTGCTGGGTGCGGTAGTTCGCGGGGATGCCGCGCGGGCTGAACAGGTTGACGAGCATGTGCATCGACTCGGGGGTCTGCGACATGAAGTCGAAGATGCGCGCCGGCTCCTGGCGGAAGGTCACGGGGTCGGGCTTGAGGGAGTGGATGACGTCGGGGAACTTGATGGCGTCGCGGATGAAGAAGACGCCGAGGTTGTTGCCGACGAGGTCCCAGTTGCCGTCTTCGGTGTAGAACTTCACGGCGAAGCCGCGCGGGTCGCGGGCAGCTTCCGAGGAGTCACGGCCGCCGATCACGGTGGAGAACCGGATCGCCAGGTCGGTGCGCTTGCCGGGCTCCTGGAACAGCTTCGCGCGGGTGTACTGCGCGATGGGTTCGTCACCCCACGTGCCGGTGGCCTCGAAGTACCCGAACGCGACGGCACCGCGGGCGTGCACGACCCGCTCCGGGATCCGTTCGCGGTCGAAGTGGCTGATCTTCTCGAGGAACTGGTAGTTCTCGAGCGTCGCCGGGCCACGGGCCCCGACGGTGCGCTGGTTCTGGTTGTCGGAGACGGGGTGGCCCTGGCGGTTCGTCAGGATGCGGCGGTCGTCGCCCTCGGCGGGCGGTTGGCTGGAGACGTCGGTCATGTCTCGTCCTCTCTGCGGTCGCGGTCGGCTCGGGTTCCCGACCGAGTGTGGACCGGGGCGCGGGCACGCCCTCTCAGCGGCGTCGAGGACGCGGACGAGGACCGGTCGCCGGTGCGGCCGCCGCTGACGACCCGTCAGTACTTCGCCGCTGACGGCCCGTCAGTACGAGGTGCGACCGGTGGCTGCTGCGCCGAGCACCGCGGCCGCACCGTGCGCGAGCAGGGTCCCGTCGGTGACGACGGCGACGCGGTCGAACCCGAGCGCGCGGAGCCGTTCGGCGCGGGCCAGGTCACCGGCGAAGGCGCCGGTGTGCTTGCCGGCGCGGCGGGCTGCACCGACGATCGCGGGGAGGGGGTCCGTGGCGCTGTCGGCGTCGAGCAGCTCGCGCAGATCCACGCCGAGCCCGATCGACAGGTCGAAGGGGCCGACGAACACCGCCGAGACGCCCGGGACCGCCAGGATCTGCTCGGCCGCACGGAGGCCCTCGGGTGTCTCGAGCATCACCCACACCTCGGGGTCGGCAGCGGCGGCGGACGGTGCCGCACCGCCCCACAGTCCCGCCATCGGCCCCCAGCTCCGTCGGCCCCGCGGTGGGTAGTGGGCGGCACGGACGGCGTGCTCGGCCTGCTCGACGGTCTCGATCATCGGGACGATCACGATGTCGGCGCCGAGGTCGAGCGCACGGCCGATCGCGGCGTCCGAGCCCTCGGCGACGCGAATCGCGACGGGGACCTGCGGAGCGACCGCGGCGAGCGCCGTCATCGTCGCCAGGAGTGTGGCGTCGTCGAAGGCGCCGTGCTGGGCGTCGAGGCCGAGCCAGGCGAACCCGTTCTGGGCGATCTGCGCGGTGGTCCGGGGTTCGCCGAGCGTGCACCACACACCGTCGGCGCGGCCGTCTCCGAGTGCTGGCACCGTGGTCCTCCGTCTGGTCTGCCGTCGCGATCGCCGGTGGTTCGTCGTCCGGCGCGTCAGGCTACCGCCCGCGGAGCGCTCGTCGCCCGTCCGCCCGGGCCGGGGGATGGCCTCATGCGCACGCATGGGACATGGACAAGTGCTCACCTTCGGGTGTAGTCCTGTGCGCAGGACGCACCGCACGGGCGATCACAGGTCGCCAGCACCCACCAGCACCACAGCACCAGTCGGGACCTGCAGGGAGGTCGGACGGACATGCGTGACGAACGTGACGTCGGCCAGCGGACTGGCTCGCTTCCGCCGGGCGGCGACGGGATCCGGGTGGCGTTCGGGATCGTCGGCGCGGTGGGCGTGCTCGCCGGACTGGCTGCGATCGTCCTGCCCCACGCGACGCTGTTCGCGGTGTCGTGGGTCTTCGGGATCTACCTGGTCGTGTCGGGGGCGGCGCTGGTCGTCCGGGGACTCCAGGTGCACCCTCGGGTCTGGTGGCGTCAGCTCGGGCTGGTGGTCCTCGGGGCGCTGGTCGTCGCAGGCGGTGTCGTCGCGATCGTGTTCCCGCCGATCGGGGCGCGGTGGGTGGCGCTGCTGCTCGGGTTCGCCTGGATCCTCGAGGGCATCGCACTCATCTACGCACCGTGGGTGGGCCGCCGTGCGCTGACCGTGGTGCTCGCCGTGCTCAGTGTGCTGAGCGGCATCCTGGTGATGAACCTGCCGGGCCTCGGCGCGCTGGTGACGGTGGCCGCGGTGGGGAGCGTGCTCATCGTGTTCGGTGTCGTCCAGCTCGTCGTCGCGTTCAGCTGGCCGCATCCGGACGGGGAGCGGGCCGGCCTGCCGGTCCCCGGCCCCTGATGCTCGCCGTCCGCTGGGAGCAACAGGGACCGAAGTCCTGGGTGGCGCGCGACCACGGGACCAGCCTGGGGCTCGTGCTGCACGTGCGTGAGCGGTTCCTGGCGTTCGACCAGGACGACCGCCCGCTCGGGAGCGCGGCGTCCCTGGCGGCGGCCCAGCAGCTCGTCGCCGGTGCCGTCCGCGCGAGTGCCCCGGCCCGGCGGGACACCGTCGCGGTGGTGCTGTCGGTGCTCGCGGCGCTGACCGTCGGGGGAGCGGCCGTCGTGCTCGCCGCCCGCGCCCTGATCTGAACGGCGCCGTGCGGGTCACTCCGAGCCCACCGGACGGTGTACCCACTGCCGGAGTGCGGCCGTGACCGCGACGGGGTCCTCCCACGGCGCGAGGTGCCCGACGTCGTCGAGCACGACGACCTCGGGGTGCCCCGGCAGCGCCGTCTGCAGGTCGTACGCCTGGTGCAGGGGGATCCAGGGGTCCTGCCGCCCCCACCCGATCCGGGTCCGGCACCGCACGGAGCCCAACAGCTCGGCCACAACCCGGGTGTCGTCGGGGGTCAGCGCCGCGATCTGGAGTGAGAACGCGACCTGCCCCTCGGGGCCGGCCCAGGGCCGCGCCAGGGCCTCGAGGTCCGCCGGCGAGAAGCCCCGCGCCGAGGCACCGTCGATGTACTGCCGCACCAGGGCGGCGTGCAGGTCGCCGGGGAGTCGGTCGAAGACGTCACGGTGCTCCGCCACCAGCCGGAAGAACGGAGACCCCCAGGGGTCGAGCACGACGGCGTCCCAGAGGAACAGGCTCGCGTACTCGGCACCGTGCAGCAGGTGCGCCCGGAGCGCCACGGCGCCGCCCACGTCGTGTGCGACCAGGTGGGGTCGATCGAGGCCCCACCGGTCGAGGAGCGCGCCGAGACGGATCGCCTGCGCTCGGAGCGTGGTGTCCACGGTCGGCCCGCGGTCCGAGTCGCCGTACCCGGGCATGTCCCAGAGGAACACCCGGTGGTCCTGCGCGAGCGCCCGGCCGACCTCGGCCCAGACCGCCGACGACCAGGGGGTGCCGTGGCACAGGACGACGTCTCCGCGTGCCGGTCCTGCCGGCTCGAGGACCCTCGTGGCGATGGTCGTGCCGTCCACGACGACCGGGACCGCCAGGATCTGCTCGGCCGCACGGAGGCCCTCGGGTGTCTCGAGCATCACCC
>NZ_QKTH01000016.1:0-97109 GCF_003234485.1 Curtobacterium sp. MCLR17_034 | reverse complement strand
GGTGGACGGGGACGGGGAGGGGGGCTCGGCGTGGCAGCATGGTCGCACGCTAGGACCTCAGGTCGACCTGAGGTCAAGAGGAACGAACGGGGCGCGGTGCGGATCGGTGCAGCAGCTCGGCGGGTCGGCGTCGAGGTCCACGTGCTGCGGCACTGGCACGACACGGGGGTCGTCGTCCCCGATCGAGCGCCGTCGGGTCACCGGGAGTACTCCGAGGAAGACGTCCGTCGCCTGCAGGTCGTCCGGGCCTGCCAGGGCGTCGGCATGAGCCTGGCGGAGATCCGGCTGGTGCTCCGACGGAGTGCACCCGACCGGTCCGGCGTGATCACCGAGCGTCTCCGTCAGATCCGGGCGCAGCGTGACCAGTTGGCCGACGCCGAGCGGTTCCTCGAGCACGTGATCGACTGCACCCACGACCTGCTGACGCGGTGCCCGTCGTGCTCCGCCTACGCCTCCTCGGGCACGCGGCTCCGGTCGGGGCCCTCCGCACCGGTACCGTTGCGTCCGTGAACGACGACCCCGATGCCGCCATCGCCCAGCACGTCCACGACGCCTGGGACGGTTCCCTGCGCCTGGTGCACATCACGATCTCGGACGAGGACGGTGACGCCTACCCCGGGCAGGACGTCGACCGGTGGGTGATCGACGTCCGCGTCCCGATCACCGACGACGACGAGACCGAGGCGGTCTCCGTCGCCGAGGTCACCGCCTTCACGAGCCGTGCACCGGAGTCGCTCGAGGCCCTGGTGCTCGGCTACCAGGTCTCCGACGTCGCGGGGTCCTTCGCGTCCGCCGTCGCCGCGCAGGACGCGACGGGGGAGACGTTCTTCTCGCTGCAGACCCACGCCGCCGAGATGCTCGGCAAGCCCGACCTGCTCGCGGTCGACCGGCTCACGGTCCGTCCCGCGTACCGGGGGCTGCCCGGACTGGTGCCGGCGATCGTCGACGCCGTCCGCCACGGACCGGCCGGTCGCACCGCATCGTGGGTGCTCACGGACCCGACGGTGTGGGACGTGCCGTTCGGCGAGGACGACCGGTCTGCCGGGGCGTTCGTGCAGTGGGCCGACACCGCGGTGCTCACCTCGATGAACGCCGCGCCGGACGACCTGGAACACCTGTCGCTCGCGCCGCCGGCCGGTGGCATCGTGATGGGGTCCCGGGCGGACGAGGTGCACCTCGGCGACGCGATCGACCACGCGATGACGCAACCCGCGATCGCGGTGCCGTTCGACCTGCCGCCGAAGCTCCCCGCCAGCATCTGGGCCGCCGCGCCCGAGGACGTCCACGGCGTGCACCCGGACGAGGCCACCGGGTCGATCACGGTGGAGACGCACGACGAACAGCTCGAGGTCGTCGGTTCGCCCGGCACCGCACCGCAGCTCGTGGGGATCTCGGCCTCGGCCGACGCCGCGACCCAGGAGTGGCTGCGCACCGTCCACCAGCGTTGGTGGCAGTACGAGCCGGACCTGCACGCCCGCATCCACGACGTCGTCGACGAGTACCTGTCCACCGGACACATCGAGTCGGCGTCGGACGAGCTCGCTGGGCACCTGCACGCACCCGACCTGCCGCCGTACCGGACGGAGTGGCCGGGCACCGGTACCGTCGTGCTCGAGGAACTCGGCGAGGACACCGAGCCCATCGTCTTCGACGCCGTGCTCGAGGACGGCACCCGGCACGAGCACATCGGCGTGGTCGTCGTGCACGAGTCCGGACACGTCCGCGCGTTCCTGCACGACGAGTGGGAGCCCGGGTTCCCGGCCGCCGAGGCCGCGGTCGCGCACCTCATCAGCCTGGGTGCCGGCGAGTTCTTCGCGGACGCCCTGCACGACGAGCTGTCAGCGGGTGTCGAGCACGCGATCCTGACGGGCGACGTCCGCGGTCACTGACCGGGCCGCCCTGGGTCGGTTCAGACCGGGCGGTAGATCGCGATCGGCGGGGTGTCGTCGTCGCCCGCGTCGTGGGCGTCGCCCGTCGCGAGCCAGGTGCGGCCCTCGTGCTCGATCGTGGTCGGCAGGTCGCCGTGCACCAGGATCCGGATCGCGGGGGCGTCGCCGTCGACCAGGTCGACGCCGTGGGCCTCGGTCCCGCCGGGATTGTCGTGCACGTAGCTCATGGTCCGATCGAACTCCGTCGACCTGACGGACGGCCCGCGCCGCGCCGGACACGCCCGGAACCTTCACCGGAACCAGTGATGCCGCCCTTCTTCGGGTAGAGTCATCTCCGCACGGCCAGGACGGCGTGTGAATGCGGATGTGGCGCAGTGGTAGCGCATCACCTTGCCAAGGTGAGGGTCGCGAGTTCGAATCTCGTCATCCGCTCAGAACAGGAAGACCGGAACCCCCGTCGCTCGGAAGAGCGGCGGGGGTTCCGTCGTTGGGGGCGTCGCGGCACCGAAGGCGTGGGGGCCCGGCGGGCGCAGGCTTCGGGTTCCCGCGCCCACCGGGCGCGGAGGCGACCATGCCCCCACTGGTACGCGCCGGGTGGGTGGCCCGGCGCAGTTCCGAGGATGTATCCGGAGCCGTCCCCCGTTCGGGTGGGAACCGGATCCACGGTTGCGGGAACCCGCAAGAAACCCGCACGACCCGCCGCTCGAGCCTTGTGCTACTCGATGCCGTCCGGTATCGGCGCCGACATCGTGCGGGCGCCGGGCAACCCCACCCACCGTCGGGCCCCGGACTCGACGACCGTGACGAGCACCGTGTCGCACCCGCGGCAGCGCGCCACCGACCCCATCGCGGTGCGGTAGACGGTGGTCTGCCCGAGCACCCCGAGCGACCCGCACCCGGCGCAGCGCAGGGCGACCACGGTCGGCTCGGGTCCCAGACTGTCGGCCAGTGTCCCCGCCAGCGCGTTGCCGTCCACGACGACCATCAGTTGCCCCCGAACCGTTCGGCGCGCACGTCGCTGGTGTCGTGTCCGAGCTCGGTGAGCCAGCGCAGCACCTGCTCGACGAACGGCGTCGACCCGCACACGTAGACCAGGGCGCCCGCGTCCGGCGGGAACACCGCGGCAGCGAGCGTGTCCCGCGTCAGCCGTCCGGCCGGCACGGTCGAGCCTGGAGGCGCGGTGCGGCTGTACACGTGGGTCACCTCGAGCGGTGCCCGGCTCGCGAGCGCCTGGTCGAGTTCCGCACGGAAGAAGACGTCGTCCGGTGTGCGGACGGCCGCGAGGAGCCGGAAGGGCGTCGGGTCGTCCGCCTCGGCGTGCGCGGTCACCATCGCGACGAGCGGCACGATGCCGGAGCCGCCGGCGATGAGCTGCACCGGCCGGGTGGACTCGCCCGGCCGCCAGACGAACCAGCCGCCCAGGGGGCCGTGGACCTCGAGTGCATCGCCGACCTCGACGGCGTCGACGAGGAACGGGGAGACCTCGCCGCCGTCCACCCGGTCGACCGCGAGGACGACGTCGGTCGCGGGGCCAGCTGACGCGATCGAGTACGAGCGCTGTGCCTGGTAGCCGTCCTCGGCGGTCAGCCGCAGGTCCAGGTGCTGCCCGGGGTCGTTGCCCGGCCAGGTCGGGACGTCGAGGACGATCCGGCGCGCGTTCGTCGTCTCGCGGCCGACGGACGCGACGGTGGCGGCGTACCAGGCCGGCCGCCTGCGGGTGGCGGGACGAGCGACGGGGGTGATCCGTGCCTCCAGGCCGGTGTCGGGGAGCGTCACCAGTACCGCTCTTCCTTCCACGGGTCGCCGTGCAGGTTGTAGCCCGCGTTCTCCCAGAAGCCGGGCTCGTCGTCGGACTGCATGACGATGCCGCGCACCCACTTGGCGCTCTTCCAGAAGTACAGGTGGGGGACCAGCAGGCGGGCGGGCCCACCGTGCTCGGGCGTCAGGGGCTCGCCGTCGGCCTCGAACGCGATCCAGGACTTCCCGTCGAGCAGCTCGTCGAGCGGGACGTTGGTCGTGTAGCCGCCGTAGCTGTGCACCATGCAGTAGTCGAGTTCGGTCTCGACGTCCTCGAACAGGCGGTCGAGCGGGACACCCCGCCACGGCATGTCGAGCTTGGTCCAGTGCGTGACGCAGTGGATGTCGACCGTGACGTCCTCGACGCCGAGTGCGTGCACCTCGTCCCAGGTCCACTGGTGCAGGCCGGACTCGGTGCGGATCGAGAAGGCCCAGTCGGTCGGCTCGATGTCGGGCGTCGCCCCGGCGGACAGGACTGGCCAGTCGCGGACCAGGGTCTGACCGGGCGGGATGCGGGTGTCGTCGCGGTCGTCGCGGCGACCGCCGAACCCGCGGGTGAACGTGGCCATGGTCCTCCTCGGGGACGTCGGTGCGTTCCCGATCATGCCGTGTGGCGGGCGGTGCCGTGTAACGGGTTGGTAAACGTTCCACCCGAGGACGGAACGGTCGTGCGCGGCGGCGGATCCGCGCAGGCTCGCCGATCTGGTCGGACGCGGTGGCGACCCACGCGTCAGGAGCGGGCTTGGGGGATCGACGCGGGACCTCTATCGTTCACCGGAACGATTACAGGAGGGGTCACCCCGAATGCAGCCCATCGTCCCCGAACCCCGCAATGCCCACGGTCCGAGCCGTCGGGCGCTCATCACCGGCGCCGCCGGTCTGGCCGGCCTCGGCCTGCTCACGCTCGCCGGATGCAGCTCCGGCGCGTCCGCCGGCACCCCCACGATCCCCGAGGCCGCGGCCACCGGCGTCGCCCGTCGCGGCGGACGCCTGCGCATCGCACGGCCTGCGGCGTCGGCCGCCGAGACCCTCGACTCCGCGAGCTCGCTGTCGGCCTACGAGTACCTCGGCGCGCTGTACAACCGGCTCGTCAAGCTCGACCAGCAGGGCACGCCGGTGCCGGACCTGGCCGAGGAGTGGTCCGCGAACGCCGACGGCACCGAGTGGACCTTCGCGCTCCGCCGGGGCGTGACCTTCCACGACGGGTCCCGGTTCACCGCCGACGACGCCATCGCGAGCATCCGGCACATCCTCGACGAGAAGACCGGCAGCCCGCAGGCCGGGGTGCTCGGCGAGGTCATGGACGCCGACTCGATGCGCGCGGTCGACCCGTACACGCTGCGCTTCTCGCTGACGAAGCCGAACGCCGAGTTCCCGTCGCTGCTCACCGCCTACCAGTGCTACATCGTGCCGGCCGACGCCATCGCCGACATCGGCCGCACCGGGATCGGGACGGGGCCGTTCCGGGTGTCGTCGTTCACCCCTGCCGGTGCCGGCAGCGTCGAGGCGTTCCCGGACCACTTCGCCGGCCGCCCGGCGCTCGACGGCATCGACTTCTACTCGATCCAGGACACCACCGCGCGGGTGAACGCCCTGCTCGCCGGGCAGATCGACCTCATCTCGCAGACCAACCTGGACTTCGCCACCGCCCGGGTGGTCTCGGCGTCCGACCGCGCCACCGTCGCCCGGTCGAAGAACGCCCAGTGGTACACGATCCCGATGCTCGCCACCAGCGACGAGTTCAGCGACCCGCGGGTGCGCCAGGCGATGAAGCTCGCCTACGACCCTCGGAAGATCGTCGACACCGCCCTGCAGGGCACCGGTTCGGCGGGTTGGGACAACCCCGTGCCGCCGCAGCTCGCCGCGTTCGTCGACGACCACCGCGAGTACGACCCGGACAAGGCCCGGGCGCTGCTCAAGCAGGCCGGGCACGAGGACTTCCGCGCCGCGATCTACACGTCGAGCTACGAGTCGGTGTTCACCCCGATGGCCGTCGCCTACCGCGACGCCGTCGCCGACGCGGGGATCCGTCTGACCGTCCGCAACGCGAGTTCGGACTCGTACTACACGCAGATCTGGATGCAGAAGCCGCTCATGGTGAGCTACTGGTTCACGGGGCGGCCGATCGACCAGCTGCTCAACCAGATCTTCCGCTCGGGGTCGTCGTACAACGAGAGCGCCTGGTCGAACGAGACCTTCGACGGGCTGCTCGATGACGCCCGCGCCGAGATGGACGACGCCAAGCGACTCAGCCTGTACCAGGACGCCCAGCGACTCGTCGTCGAGGACGGTGCCGACATGACGCCGATGTTCGGCGACCGGCTCGTGGGGTTGTCCCGCGACGTCGTGAACTACTCGGAGTACGGCTTCGAGTTCGACTACCTGCGGATCGGACTGCGCCGATGACGACCACGAACACACCGTCGGACGTCCTCGTCCCCGTCCTCCGCCGCGTCGGCATCGCCGTGCTGACCGTGGTGCTCGCCTCGCTCTTCGTGTTCCTCGCGGTGCAGGCACTCCCCGGTGACGTCGCCCAGCAGCTGCTCGGGCAGAACGCCACCCCCGACGCCGTCAAGCAACTGCGCGAGACCCTCGGCCTCGACCAGAACGTCTGGCTCCGCTACCTGCAGTGGCTCGGCGGCGCCGTGCACGGCGACTTCGGCACCTCGCTCGTCAGCGGCGAACCGGTCGCCCCGACGCTGTTCACGGCCTTCCGGAACAGCATGCTCATCGCCGTGCCCGCGATGCTCGTCGGCGTCACGGTGTCCCTGACGCTCGGTGTCGTCGCCGGTGTCCGCCGCGGCCGTCCGAGCGACAAGGTCATCTCGATCGTCAGCCTGGTCGTGATGAGCGTGCCGGAGTTCATGGTCGCCACCGTCCTGGTGCTGCTGTTCGCGATCGGCCTGCCCGTGTTCCCCGCCGTCGTGCTGCGGGGGAGCGACGCCACCGTCGCCGAGCTGCTGCCCACCATCTGGCTGCCGATCATCGTGCTGACGCTCGCGATGGCCGCCTACATCGTGCGGACGGCCCGCTCGTCGACCATCGACGTGATGGCGTCGGAGTTCGTCACGACGGCCGAGCTCAAGGGCCTGACGATGCGCCGGGTGGTGTGGAAGCACGCGGTGCCGAGCGCCCTGCTGCCGACGCTGAACGTCGTCGCGCTCAACGTCGCGTGGCTGCTCGGCGGCGTCGTGGTGGTCGAGAACGTCTTCAACTACCCGGGCATGGGCAAGCTCATGCTCGAGTCGGTGTTCAACCGCGACCTGCCCACCATCGAGGCCATCGCCCTGCTGAGCGCCCTGATCTACGTCGTGTGCAACCTGGCCGCCGACCTCGTCGCGCTCGCACTCGACCCGAAGCTCCGGACCCGCCAGCGACGACCGCGCACGCGCACCCGCAGCGCCCGCAGCACCAGGAAGGCCGCCGCATGACCGCCACCGCACCCCGCCGCCGCGTCGGACGCGACGTGCTCGCCGGCGCGCTCGCACCCCTGCGCGGATCGACGGCGCTGAGCATCGGCCTCGGCCTCATCGCCCTGCACGTCGTCCTCGCCCTGCTCGCGCCGGTCATCGCCGGGCACGACCCGGTCGCCACGAACGCCGGCGACGTGCTCGCCGGTCCGACGTGGACGCACTGGCTCGGCACCGACCAGTACGGGCGTGACGTGCTGTCCCGCACGCTGAACGGCGGCCGGTACGCGCTGTCCGTGACCTTCCTCGCCACCACGATCGCCGTCGCGGTCGGCACGGTGCTCGGCTGCGTCACGGCCTACGCCGACAACTGGTTCGACGAGGTCGTCATGCGCGTCGTCGACGCCCTGCTCAGCGTGCCGTCGATCCTCGCGCTCCTGGTCGTCGTGACGGTCTTCGACGCCGGCCTCTGGGTCATCGTCCTCGCCGTCACCGTCGTCTACGCCCCCGCGGTGACCCGGGTCGTCCGTGGCGCCGCCCGCACCGTGATCACCCAGGACTACGTCACCGCTGCCCGCGCCCGGGGCGAGCGGCCGCTGTCGATCGTGTTCCGCGAGATCCTGCCGAACGTGCTCGACGTCGTGCTCGTCGAGTACGCGATGCGGGCCTCGTGGATCGTGCTGCTCGTCGCGTCGCTGTCCTTCCTGGGCTTCGGCGCGAACCCACCGACCCCGGACTGGGGCCTGATGGTGCAGGAGAACCGCACCGCGCTCACCGTGGTGCCGCTCGGCACCCTCGCCCCGATCGTGGCCCTCGCCACGCTGGTGATCGGACTGAACCTCGCGGCCGACGGCCTGAGCAAGTCGCTCGGCGTCGACCGCGCCAAGCAGGGAGTCAGCGCATGACCCGCACCGACACCGGCACGACGTCCGCCGCGACGGCGACCGTGCCCGACGCGATCGTCCGCGTGGACGACCTGTCCATCTCGTACGCCGCCGGCAAACGGCGCGTCCCCGTCGTCCGGGGCGTGTCGTTCGCGATCGAGGCCGGTCGCACCCTCGGCCTGGTCGGCGAGTCCGGCAGCGGCAAGTCGACCGTCGCGCGAACGCTCCTCGCACACCTGCGCGCCGGGTCGGCGATCGACGGCGGGACGGTCCGCGTCGACGGCGCCGACGTGTTCGCCCTGTCGCCGGCCGGCCGCCGGGCGCTCCGCGGCGGCACCGCCTCGGTCGTCGCCCAGAACGCCGGACAGGCGCTCACCCCGTCGATGCGCGTCGGCGAGCAGATCCGCGAGGCCCTCCGCGCCCACGGCGAGCCCGACGGCCCCGAACGCGTCGCCGAGCTGGTCCGGCTGGTCCGGCTGCCGGACCCCGACGGGATCGTCCGCCGGTACCCGCACCAGTTGTCCGGCGGGCAGCAGCAGCGCATCGCCATCGCGATGGCCGTCGCCGCCCGACCGCGCGTGCTCGTCCTCGACGAACCGACCACCGCCCTCGACGTGGTCACGCAGGCCGCGGTCCTCGACCTGGTCGCCGACCTCGGTCGGCAGCTCGGCATGGCCGTCCTGCTCGTCAGCCACGACCTCGGGGTGGTGTCCGCCATGGCGGACGAGATCGCCGTGATGCGCGACGGCGAGGTCGTCGAGCACGCCGCCACCACGGCGCTCTTCGCCGCACCGCAGCACGAGTACACGCGCGCCCTGCTGGCCGCGGTGCCGGACGGGCGACGGCCTGGGCCCACGTCGCCGGTTCCGGATCGACGCGCCAGCGGCGAGTCGGCCGTGCCGATGGGGAGAGGGACGGGCCACGTGCCCGACGACGCGACCGCCCCCGGGACGGTCGGCTCCACGGCCACCGGCACCGTGCCTCCCGGAAGTCCCGCCCGCCCCGTGGTGACCGCGGACGACCTGGTGATCCGCTACGGCCGCGGCCTGCCGGCCGCCGTCGACGGCGTCTCGTTCACGATCGCCGCGCACGAGACGCTCGCCGTCGTCGGCGAGTCCGGCAGCGGCAAGTCGACGCTCGCGACGGCGCTGGCCGGACTGGTCCCGGCTGAGTCGGGGACGTTCACGTACGACGACGGCGCGACGAGCGGCGACCTGCGCGAGCCGATCGCCGGTCGCGCGCCCGCCCTGCGGCGTGCCGTGCAGCTCGTGTTCCAGAACGCGGACACGTCGCTCAACCCGCGGCGCACCGTGGGCGCAGCCGTCGCGCGGCCGCTCCGGTTGTTCAGCGGCTCGTCCTCGCGCGATCGCGTCGGGGCACTGCTCAGCCAGGTCGGGCTCGGGCCGGAGTTCGCCGACCGGCTGCCCGCGCAGCTGTCCGGTGGGCAGCGACAGCGCGTCGGGATCGCGCGCGCACTCGCGGCCGAGCCGTCGCTCGTGATCGCCGACGAGATCACCACCGCGCTCGACGTGCAGGTGCAGGCGGGGATTCTCGCGCTGCTGGCCGACCTGCAGCGCGAGCGCGGCCTCGCCTGCCTGTTCATCAGCCACGACCTCGCGGTGGTGCGGGGTGTCGCGGACCGGGTCGCGGTGATGACCGGTGGGCGGATCGTCGAGATCGGACCGACCGAGCGGGTGTTCACCGGCCCGAACCACCCGTACACGTCGACGCTGCTCGCGGCGACGCTCGAACCCGGCAGCACGACCCTGCCCGACGTCGGTGACGGGGTGCCGCGCTGGCGGCACGCCGACGGCTGGACCGACCACGGCGACGGACACCGCACCCGCAACTGGGAGGACGCATGACCACCGACGACGGCACCGCCCACGGCACCGCCGCCACCACCTTCACCGCCATCGGCGACCCTGGCTCGCTGCCCGCGGGCGTGACGGTCCGCGACGAGTGGATCCCGATGCCCGACGGTGTCCGGCTGCACGCCCGGATCTGGGCGCCGTCGCAGTCGCCGACGCAGTCGGGTGCGCCCAGCGACCCGACGCCGGTGCTGCTCGAGTACCTGCCGTACCGGCTCGACGACTGGACCGCACCGCGCGACTCGGAGCGGCACCCCTGGTACGCCCAGCACGGGTACGCCTCGGTGCGGGTCGACATCCGCGGCACCGGGTCGTCCGACGGGTTCTTCGACGACGAGTACAGCGAGCAGGAGCTGCTCGACGGCGAAGCCGTGATCGCCTGGCTCGCCGAGCAGCCGTGGTCGACCGGTGCCGTCGGCATGTTCGGCATCTCGTGGGGCGGCTTCAACGCGCTGCAGCTCGCGGCCCGGGCACCCGCCGCGCTCAAGGCCATCGTGACGGTCTGCTCGACGGACGACCGGTACGACAACGACGTGCACTACGTCGGCGGCGCCGTGCTCGGCATCGACATGGCGGCCTGGGGCGCGACGATGTTCGCCTTCAACTCGCGGCCGCCACGGCCCGAGGTCGTCGGTGCCGGGTGGATCGACCGGTGGGGGGAACGCCTCGAGGCGAACCGCCCGATGACGCCGGTGTGGCTCGCGCACCAGGAGCGCGACGACTACTGGCGGCACGGCAGCGCGGCCGAGGACTACGACGGCATCCGCGCCGCGGTGCTCGCGGTCGGCGGGTGGGCGGACCCCTACCGGGACGCCGTGCTCCGGCTCGTCGACCACGTCAGCGCCCCCGTGAAGGGCATCGTCGGCCCGTGGTCGCACCAGTACCCGGACCGTGGACTCGCGCCGGGGCCGTCGATCGGGTTCCTGCAGGAGACCCTGCGGTGGTGGGACCGCTGGCTGCGCGGGGTCGACACCGGCGTCGAGGACGACCCCGCACTGCGGGCCTGGATCAACGAGGGCGAAGCCCCCGCGCCCTACTACGCCGGCCGCCGCGGTCGCTGGATCGGTGCCGAGGCGTGGCCCTCCGCCGCGACCCACGAGCGTGTCCTGCCCCTCGCCGCCCTGCGCGGCGGTGACCTCGGGCCGGTCGTCGTGCGGTCGCCGCAGCACACCGGGGTGGACGCCGGTCGGTTCTTCCCGTTCGGCAACGCCACCGACCTGCCGACGGACCAGCGCGCCGAGGACGGCCGGTCGGTCACCTTCGACCTGCCCGTCGGCAAGGCGTTCGACCTGCTCGGCAACGTGCTCGTTCGGCTGTCCGTCACGAGCGACCAGCCCCGGGCCACCCTGACCGTGCGGCTCTGCGACGTCGCACCGGACGGCTCGTCGACGCTCGTCACGCGCGGGGTGCTGAACGCCGCGAAGCGCGACGGGATGGACCGCGACGACGTGCTCGTGCCCGGGACACCCGCCGACCTGCCCGTGCGCCTGGTCTCGACCGGACACCGGTTCGCCGCCGGACACCGGCTGCGCATCGCGGTCTCCTCGTCGTACTGGCCGTGGGTGTGGCCGCACGGCGTCGAGGCCACCGTGATGATCGACCCGACCACCTCGAGCGTCACCCTGCCCACCTGGACCCGGGAGACCGACGACGGGGTGGCCTTCGCCGAGCCCGAACGGTCCGAGCCCCTCGTGATCGAGCGCGTCGCGCCGGCCGACCCGCTGCCGCAGCGCACGGTGACGCACGACGTCGAGACGGGGGAGTGGACGCTCGACGTCGATCCCGGGTACGGCGGCGGACGCGTCTACCCGGACGGCCTCGTGTTCACCGAGGACGCCCGCGAGACGTACCGGATCCGCTCCGACGACCCGACCAGCGCACGGGCGAGTTCCCGCTGGGCGATCGGGCTGACGAAGCCGGAGTGGGCCGCGCGCCTCGAGACGACGTCCGAGGTCACCGCCGACGCCGACACCTTCCACGTCGTCAACACCGTGCGCGCTTGGGCCCGCGACGGCGGACCCGACGAACCCGAGGTGCTCGTCACCGAGCGGACCTTCGTCGACGACGTCCCGCGGACCTCGGCGTGACCGCGGCGGCACGCGTCCGGCAGCGGCCGGAGGTCCGGCGCGCGATGATCGTCGAGGCCGCCCGCGCGGTGATCGTCCGGAACGGTGTCGGTGCCACCGGACTGCGCGACATCGCGGCCGAGGCCGGCGTCTCCGTCGGCACCGTGACGTACCACTTCGGCAGTGTCGCGGAGATCCTCAACGAGGTCGTGGTGCTCGAGACGGAGCGCTTCTACGGCGCCATCGTCGCGGCCGTCGACGCCGAACCCGACGTGCTCGTGGGGTTGCGGATGCTCGTCGCGCCGCTGTTCGGCGACACCGAGCAGGTCCGGCAGCACTGGCGGATCTGGTCCGACTACTGGACCGCGGTGGTCCGGCGGCCCGAGGTCGCCGCCGAGTACGCCGAACGCATCCGCGTCTGGGAGGCCTGCCTGGTGCGGGTCATCCGGCGCGGGGTGGACGCCGGGGTGTTCGGTGGCACACGCCAGGGCAGCGACGGCGGCGACCCCGTCGACGCCGACACCGTCGCGCTGCAGCTCGCCGCGTACAGCGACGGCGTCGCGACCCAGATCGCCCAGGGCGTGCCCGGCCTGACGAACACGGTCGCCCTGTCCTGGATGTGGCGGTTCCTGTCGCACGAACTCGGTGTGCCCGCTGTGGACATCGCCGGAACCGGTCGTTCCCCCTTGTGATGAGGTAAGGCTTCCCTTACCGTTGCCACATGGCACGGACCCGGCGACAGCCCAGCGAACGCATCCTCATCGCGGGCGGTGCCGAGGACCTCGTCGAGATCCACCGCCAGCTCGAGGAACTCCCCGAGAACGCGTACGGGCAGGTGTTCGTCGAGGTCGCCCTCGACGAGCAGATCCGCATCCTGCCGGCCCCGCCGCGCGTCACCGTGACCTGGCTGGTCCGGAGCGCCCGCAGCTCGGCTGTCGCTCCGCTGGTCTTCGCGGACCACGGCGAAGCGCTGGCACACGCCCTGACCGGGTGGGCCGCCGAGTGGTGCGTGACGGGCTGCGAGCCCCGCACCTCGGTGTGGATCGGGTGCGCGGACAGCCCGTGGATCGAGCGCGCTCGGTCCATGGTGCAGCTCGAGCTCACCGACGCCGGCCAGCAGGTCCAGGTCGAGTACGGCGGGTAAGGGCAGCCTGCTCTTCCTTGCAATGTGCAAAAGACGGGGGCATGGTTGTGCCATGACCACGCAGAGCAGCACCACCACCCCGAGCACCACGTCCCCGTTCTCGACCACGCCGGAGCTCGCAGCCGGGGTCGCCCAGTTCCTCGCCCCCGTCGTCATCGACCTCGAGGCGCTCGTCGTCAACGGCAAGCAGGCCCACTGGCACGTCCGTGGCCGCAACTTCGTCGGTGTGCACGAGCTCCTCGACGAGATCGTCGAGCACGCGCAGGACTACGCGGACAAGGCTGCGGAGCGCATCGTCGCCCTCGGCCTGCCGGTCGACTCGCGCATCGCGACCGTCGCCGCGAACACCACCCTGCCGCCGCTGTCGCAGGGCTTCCAGAACTCCGACGTCACCATCACCGAGGTGATCGCACAGATCGACGCCGCCCTGCTGCAGGTCCGCCGTGCGGTCGACGGCCTCGACGAGGTCGACCTCAACAGCCAGGACGTCGCGATCGAGATCGAGCGCGCGCTGACCAAGGACCGCTGGTTCCTGCAGGCGCACCTCGCCGCCTGAGTCGCGACCACACCTCTGACGGGAGGCCCGGTGCCAGCTGGCACCGGGCCTCCCGTCCGTCTCGGGTCGCGCTCCGGGCCCGCACCTCACGCGGACGGCGTGATCAGCCCGCTCTCGTACGCCAGCACGACGGCGTGCACCCGGTCCCGCAGCTGCAGCTTCGCCAGGACCCGGCCGACGTGGGTCTTCACGGTCTGCTCGGCGATGAACAGCTCCGCCGCGATCTCGCCGTTCGACCGCCCCCGCGCCATCAGCAGGAACACGTCCCGCTCCCGGTCGGTCAGCACGTCGAGCACCTCGGTCCGCGGGGCCGCCGGCTGCGGACCGGCGACGAAGGCCTCGACGAGGTGCCGGGTCACCCTCGGGGCGAGCAGGGAGTCGCCGGCCGCGACGGTCCGCACGGCCTGCACGAGCTCCTCGGCGCTCGCGTCCTTGAGCAGGAACCCGCTCGCCCCGGCATGGAGCGCGTCGAACACGTAGTCGTCGATGTCGAACGTCGTGAGCATCACCACGCGGACGGGCGACTCCGCGGGCGCCGCGGTGATCCGCCGGGTCGCCTCGATCCCGTCGAGCTCCGGCATCCGGACGTCCATCAGGATCACGTCCGGCCGGAGCCGGATCGCCATGGCGACCGCCTCGGCACCGTTCGCGGCCTCGCCGACGACCTCGACGTCGTCCTGGGCCTGGAGGATCGCCCGCAGTCCGACACGGAACATCTGCTGGTCGTCGACCACCATCACCCGCGTCATCGCGTTCCCCCGTCGGCCGTCGGCTGCGACGTGGTCGCGGTGGGCCGGGTGGGCAGACTGACGGCGACGCGGAAGCCGCCGTCCGGGTCCGGTCCGTGGTCGATGGTGCCGCGGAGCGCGGCGACCCGCTCGCGCATGCCCGCCAGACCGAAGCCGCCGTCGTCCGGCGGCGCACCGGGCACGCTGCCGACCGGTGGCGCGGTGTTGGCGACCTCGACCGTGAGGGCCGACCCGTGCCTCCCGACCGTCACCACGGTGGTCGCACCGGGCGCGTGCCGGGCGACGTTGCCGAGTGCCTCCTGCACGACCCGGTACACGGTGAGCTGTGCGAGCCGGTCGACGTCGTCGCGGTCCGGGTCGAGCCCCTCGTCGAGTCGGAGTTCGACGGGGATGCCGGCCGCGCGGGTGGCCTGCACCAGTGCGGGCAGGTCGGCGAGCCGCGGCTGCGGTGCGCGCTCGGCGTCGGCGTCGCCAAGCAGCGTGCCGAGCAGCTGCCGCATCTCCCGCAGGGCGGTGCGCGAGGTCTCGGCGATCGCGGCGAACTCGGTGCGGGCGTCCGGTGGCAGGTCCGCGACGCGGTACGGGGCGGACTCGGCCTGCATGTGCACGACGGACATGCTGTGGGCGACGACGTCGTGGAGCTCACGGGCGATCCGTGAGCGCTCCTCGACCGTCCGACGTCGTGCCTGCTCGAGCTCGGTGTCCCGGCGGGCGGCGGCGAGCTCCTCACGCACGCTCCGGCGCTGCCCGATCACGACCGCAGCGGCGGCCACGACGAGGGTGTCACCGGCGCTCACCACGAAGCTCGTCGCCCAGACGTCGACCTGCCCCCACCGGTCGGGCGTCACGCCGATGAGCAGCAGGGTGAGCAGCGTCGCCGCGACCCAGACCACCGCGGTGAGCCGCCAGGTGGTGCGGACGCCCAGCACGACGAGCAGCACGCTCAGGCCGATGATGCTCGTGACGGAGACCGGCCAGGGCCCGACGGTACCGGGTGCCGTCAGGATCCCGAGGCCGGCGAGGGCGACGAGGTGCGCGACCGACGCCGTGCGGGGGAAGAGCGGTGCGAGGCCGATGCTCGCCGACAGCACCGCGGTCACGAGCAACGCGAGCGGCACGGGGACGCCGTAGAACACCGCGGTCACCGGCGCGGCGACGGCGAACAGGGACACCGCGACGACGACGAAGCCGATCTGCACGGCTGGCCGGACCCAGGTGGGTCGGGGCTTCGGGACGACGGTCACGGGCGGGCGGTCTCTCCGGTTCGGGCGAGGCAGGGTTCGGGGGCGATGGCGATGGCGGTGGCGGGTGTGGCTGTGGTGGCTGCGGCTGCGGCGCGGGCTTCGCGGGCTTCGCGGGATTCGCGGGCTTCGCGGGCTTCGCGGGCTTCGCGGGCTTCGCGGGATTCGCGCCTGCGGCTGATGGTACCGAGCACCCGGTCGACCGCGATCCCGAGCCCGGCGGCGACCACCATCGACACCAGGGCGGCGACGATCGGTTCGTGCAGCACGCTCGACGCGGCCAGGGCGATCCCGATCGACACCGCCGACCACGCCAGCCCTGCGATCGCGCTGATCGCCAGGAACCGGCGGTAGGACAGCCGTGTTGCTCCGGCGGTCATGTTGACCGCGACCCGGCCGACCGGGATGAAGCGCCCGGTGAGGATGAGGCTGGCGGAGCGGCGCTGCATCTGCCGCTCGGCGAACGCGAAGGCCGCCGCGATCCGTGGTCGCTTCGAACGGGCCAGCCGGGCGAACCCGATCCGGCGCCCGATCCAGTACGCGATCGAGTCGCCGGCGATCGCTCCGAGGGCGGCGGCGACGAGCACCACGGCGAGGACGGGCTGTCCGGACGTCGCGGCGATCGCGGCGATCGCGACCAGCGCGGACTCGCTCGGCACCGGTGGGAAGAAGCCGTCCACCAGGCACAGGGCGAAGAGGACGACGTAGACGAGCGGACTCGCGGCCAGCTCGACGACGAGCGGGGTGATCTGGTCGAACACGGGGTGCTCCCTCCCGCCGACGGAACTCGCCGACGAGGACGACGCTACGGAGCCGACGCACGCTGGCCATCCCGCGGCGGTCTCGACCACCCCCTACCGCGGTATGACGTTCCCGTCCGCGAAGACCACGTCGGGTGCGTCCACACGGCGGTCGACGACGGTGGTCGGGGCCTCCAGGTGCACGGCTCCCGAGGGCATGATGCCCGCACCGCCGAACCGTTCCATCACCCGCCACTGCGCGACGACGTCCTCGCCGGCGTGCTCGGGCGGCAGGGTGTCCCAGAACCGGAAGCCTCCGACCTCCTCGAGCGCACGGCGGTCGTAGAGCGCGCAGGCACCGACCCACGCGACGCGGTAGGGAACCCACTCGCCGGGGTGCAGGTCGAGGTCGGCGGCGACGTGCGTCGGGTTCGCGGCGTTGTGCAGCGACCAGCGGTCGAAGCCGGGGGTCCCGCGGCGCACCACCTCTGGCACGACCGGGCCGTCCCACCGCTCGAACACCGAGGTCTCGTGGGGGCGGCGGTCCTGCAGGTACGACAGGCCCTGCACGGCGCTGCCGACGAACCCGCAGCCCAGGGTGCGCAGCGCGTCGAGCATCCGCGCGATCGACCCCGGCTCGAGCCAGACGTCGTCGTCGAGGAACAGCACCGCGGCTGCCTCGGCGTGGTCGAGCAGGAACTGCCGGTGCTCTGCCAGGCCACGCCGTTCCGGGTGGGTGAGGAGCGTGACGGGCCGGCCCTGCGCCTCCAGGACGCGGAGCATCGCGGCGACCGCCGGCGCGCTGGCGGCGTCTCCGTCCGCGGACTGGTCGCTGAGGACGACGCGCAGGTCGACGTCGGTCTGGGCGGCGAGGCCGGCGAGCGTCGTGGCGAGCTCGGCCGGCCGTCCGACGGTCGGGATGAGCACGTCGACGTCGACCGTGCTCGTGTCCGCTGGATCGGGGGCCTTCGCCCAGGACCCGGACCAGCGGGCGGTCACGGTGCCGGGTCCGGTTCGGGCCGCGCAGCGGCTTCGCGGATCCGGCGCACGACGGCGCTGGTGGAGTGCTCGGGCACGTAGTCGACCATGACGACCTCGCCGCCGTAGCCGCGCACGACCTCGGTCTCGGTGAGCATCTCGGGGGAGTAGTCGCCGCCCTTGACGTAGACCTCGGGGCGCAGCCGCTCGATGAGCGGGATGGGGGTGTCCGTCGCGAACACCGTGACCAGGTCGACGCAGGCCAGCGCGGCGAGCACGCCGGCGCGGTCCTCGGCCGGGTTGATCGGCCGCTCCGGGCCCTTCAGCCGGCGCACCGAGTCGTCGTCGTTCAGCGCGACGACGAGCAGGTCGCCGAGGTCACGGGCCTGGCGCAGGTACGTGGTGTGCCCCCGGTGCACGACGTCGAAGCAGCCGTTCGTGAAGACCACGCGTCGGCCGGCCTGCCGTGCGGCCTCGACCGCGGTGGCGAGCTCGTCGTGGTCGACGACGGTCGCTGCCGGCGCGGTCACCGAGTCGAGCAGGGCGGCGGCGGTGCAGACGGACGTGCCGGCCTCGCGGACCACGACGTCGGCAGCGGCCTGGGCGACGGCGACGGCATCGCGCAGGGGTGCCTGCACGGCGAGGGCGACGGTCGCGGCGGCGCAGAAGGTGTCGCCGGCACCGGAGGCCTGCTGCTCCGAGGCGGGCGTCGCACGCGTGCGGAACCCCTGGTCGGAGCCGGGCTCGAGCAGCACGGTGCCGTCGCGGTCGAGCGTGACCACCGCGGCCCGGGCCCCACTGCGGGCGAGCACGTCGGCACGGGCCGCGACGACGGTGCCGACGCGGTCCGCGCCGGTGCCGAGCTCCGTGCCGAGCAGCGCGGCTGTCTCACCGGCGTTCGGCGTGACGAGGTCGGGGTGCAGCGCGGCCCAGCGGGTCAGGTCGTGCGCGTCGACCACGACGGCGCCGGGGCGGTCACGGTCGAGCATCGGCACGACGTCCTCGGAGCGGACGCCCAGGCCGTAGTCGCACACCACGGCGGCGTCGGCGCACCGGACGGCACGGGCCACCGAGCGGGCGAGGCGTTCGCCGTGCTCGGCGGTCGGGGTCGCGGCGAGCTCGTCGACCCGGACCACCACGCGGTCACCGCCGACCACGCGCGACTTCGTCGTGGTGCGGGCGCCGGGGATCTCGACCAGGAACGACGTGTCGACGCCGGCTGCCTCGAGCCGCTGGCGCAGGACGTCACCGGCCTCGTCGTCACCGATGAGCCCGACCATGCGGACCCGGGCGCCGAGGGCGCGGGCGTTCACGGCCGTGTTCGCCGCACCGCCCGGCACCGCGATGGTCTCGGTGACGCGGACGACGGGGGCAGGGGCTTCTCGGGAGACCCGCTCGGCCTCGCCGACGGTCCAGCGGTCCAGGATGCAGTCGCCGATGACGACGACGAGGGGTTCGCGGTCGTCGATCGTGGCGACGAGGTCACGGACCAGCCGGACGTCGGCGGTCATCGGGTGCCTCCCACGGTGTCGGCGCTGCCGGCGGTGGCGCCGGCAGCGGCTGCGGGGCCGGTGTCGGTCGCGGTGCCGATGGTGGCTGCGGTGCTGTTTGTGGCTGCGCTGCTGCGGTCTGCTGCCGTCGACGGCTCGGCGGTGCGGCGCGGCGGTGCGGCCTCGAGGTGCACCACCGTCGTGGTCGTCATCTCGTCGAGCAGGTGCGGGCCGTACCCGAACCCGGCGCCCGAGGCGCCGCGGGGCTGGGCGCTGCCGCCCGGAGCGCCACCGAACACGGCGTTCACCTTGACGGTGCCGACGGGCAGTTCGGCCGCGGCGCGGAGCGCGTGCGCGGTGTCGTTCGTCAGCACGGTGGCCGCGAGGCCGTAGCGGTCGGCCGCGGCGAGCCGGAGGCCCTCCGCGAAGTCCGACACGACGCGCACCGGGGCGATCGGGCCGAAGGTCTCCTCGGTCAGCACGAGCATGTCGTCCGTGCAGTCGGTCAGGACGGTCGCCGGGTAGAACGATCCGAGCCCGCCGGGCGTGACGCCACCGGTCCGGGCCGAGGCGCCGCGGGCGATCGCGTCGTCGACGTGGTGCTGCACGAGCTCGCGCAGCCGGTCGTCCACGAGCGGCCCGAACTCGGCGGCGGGTGCGGCCGTGCGGCGCTCCGCCTCGGCGACGAGCGCGGCGACGAAGGGCTCGGCGACGTCCTGGTGCACGTACACCCGCTCGACGCTGGTGCAGATCTGGCCGGTGTTCGCGAACGCGCCGAGGGCGACCTGTGCGGCGGCCCACTCCGGGTCGACGTCGGCGTCGACGATGACCGGGTCGTTGCCGCCGTTCTCGCGGATGACGTGGGCGCGGGTGGTCGCGGCCACCTCGCTCAGGCGGTCGCCGGTCGCGGTCGACCCGACGTGCGCGTAGACGTCGATGCCCTCCTGCGCCAAGAGCAGCTCGCCGGTGGTCGCGTCGCCGTCGACCCCGATGAGCACGCCGTCCGGCAGGACCTCGGCGAGCAGCGCGTTGAGTCGGGCGAAGGTCGCCGGGCAGCGTTCGCTGCCCTTGTGCACCACGGTGTTGCCGGTGACGATCGCTGCGCCGAGGATCCCGCAGGCCACGGCGACCGGGTCGTTCCACGGCGTCAGGGCGAGCACCACGCCGCGCGGGTGCGGCACCGACCAGTCGGCGGCACCGAACTGCCCGCGCAGGGCCTCACCGCGGTGCACCGGCCCGAGCTCGGCGTACTGCACGAGCGTGCCGATGCCGGCCTCGACCCCACCGAGGGCGTCGCCGGGCACCTTGCCGGTCTCGCGGGTGTTCAGGTCCGCCAGCTCCTGCGCGTGCGCACGGAGGTGCTCGGCCGCGGCGTGCAGCAGGGCACCGCGCTCGGCCGGCGCGGTCCGGGCCCAGGCACCGGCAGCGGCACGGGCGCGAGCGACGGCGTTGCGGACGTCGTCCTCGGTCGAGCGGCGCACGGTGGACGCGATCGATCCGTTCACGGGGTCGGTCACCACGAGGTCGTCGGCGGCGGGGGGTGCGATCGTCATGGGGTCCTTCCGGAGGCGGGCGGGGCCTCACACGGTGCTCGTGCTCCGCTGTGTGCGGTCACGGCATCGCGCTTCTCGTCCATCCGGGGCGCTGCTGGGCGTCCGGACGGGTCCGACCGGTAGACGTGGAGCTGTGCAACAGATCGGTGTGGGCGGAGAACGGTTCGACGGTGTCAGCGAGATCGCGGTGCTCCGCGGCGGGGGACTGGGCGACCTGATGTTCGCCCTCCCGGCGGTCGAGGCCCTGGCCGCCGCGTACCCCGGGGCCCGGATCACGCTGCTCGGGGCGCCCTCGGCGCGGCCGGTGCTCGAGGGCCGCACCGAGGCCGTGCACGCCTTCGAGGAGCTCCCCGTCGTGCCCGGCGTCCGGGACTCCGGCGAGGGCGCACCGACCGAGCAGGACTTCTTCGAGCGGCTGCACGGGCGCTTCGACCTCGCGGTGCAGGTGCACGGCGGCGGCCGGAACTCGAACCCGTTCCTGCTCCGGCTCGGCGCCCGTCACACCGTGGGCACCGCCACCGAGGACGCCGAGGTCCTGGAGCGCTGGGTCCGCTACGTCTACTACCAGCACGAGGTCGTCCGAGCACTCGAGGTGGCCTCGCTCGCCGGCGCCGAACCGGTCACCCTCGACCCCCGCCTGCACGTCCCCGAGGCCGCGCGGGCCGGGGTCCGGCAGCGCCTCGCCGTCCTGGGACGACTCGTCGCGATCCACCCCGGCGCCACCGACCCGCGTCGCCGCTGGAGCCCCTCGCGCTTCGCCGAGGTCGCCCGTGCCCGGCTCGCCGCCGGGGACGACGTGGTGCTCGTGGGTGACGACTCGGACGTGCCGGCGTCGTCCGCCATCGTCGCGTCACTGCCGCCCGAGCTACGGGGACGCGTGCACGACCTCACCGGGTCCCTGCCGCTGCGTGAACTGCCCGACGTCCTCGCCGCCGCCGACGTCATGGTCGGCGACGACTCCGGCCCACGGCACCTCGCCGTCGCCGTGGGCACCCCGACCGTCGGGGTGTTCTGGTTCGGCAACGTGATCAACGCCGGGCCGTTCGACCGTGGTCGGCACCGCGTGCACCTGTCCTTCGTGACGCAGTGCCCGGTGTGCGGCACTGACGTCACCCAGGTCGGCTGGACCGCCGAGCGGTGCGAGCACGACCCGTCCTACGTGGACCAGGTCGAGCCGGAGGCCGTCCTCGCCGACGTCGAGGACCTGCTCCGCACGCTCTGACGAGCCTCGCACCGTGCGAGCTTCGGTCTCGTGCGCACGCCGTCACCCCGTGCGCGGTTCACCGCTGCGTGCGGCGCTGCAAGCGCGCACCCAGCCGTCAACGCTGCACCAGGCGACGCACCGCGCACCGTGCACGGAACGCGACCCGACGCCGGACGGGAGGCCCGCTGCCAGCCCGCAACGCGCCTCCCGGCCGCACCGTGCGCACGCTGTCGCCCCGTGCGCGGTGCACCGCTGCGTGCGGCGCTGGAAGCGCGCACCCAGCCGTCAACGCTGCACCAGGCGACGCACCGCGCACCGTGCAGGGAACGCGACCCGACGCCGGACGGGAGGCCCGCTGCCAGCCCGCAACGCGCCTCCCGGCCGCACCGTGCGCGCGCCGTCACCCCGTGCGCGGTTCACCGCTGCGTGCGGCGCTGCAAGCGCGCACCCAGCCGTCAACGCTGCACCAGGCGACGCACCGCGCACCGTGCACGGGACCCACCACACACGCACGCACGGGAGGCGCGGTGCCAGCCGGCACCGCGCCTCCCGTCCGTCAGCGGCGAGCGACTACGGCCAGCTCGGCTCCGTCGCCGGCATGATCGACAGCTCGCGGATCTCACAGCCGGCTGGCTGCGACAGCGCGAAGATGATCGAGTTCGCGACGTACTCCGGCTCGATGAGCTGCGCGTCCGGCCCCGGCTTGTACTGCTCGGTCCGGTCGGCGAAGAAGTTCGTCCGCATCCCGGCGGGGATGATGTTGGTCACGCCGATGCGACCGGCGGTCTCGGCGGCCAGCGCCTGCGAGAAGCCGCGGACGCCGAACTTCGACGCCGAGTACGCGGTGCCGTCCCCGACGCCGCGCAGGGCGAGCGACGACGAGATCGTGACCACGCGGCCGTGCGTGGCCTCGAGGGCGGGAAGGGCGGCGCGCACGGTCGAGGCGGTGCCGATCAGGTTGACGCCGACGATCTGCTCCCACTTGCCGGACGAGATCGCGTCGATCGGGGCGGGGGTGTCGATGCCCGCGGCGGTGACGACGGCGTCGAGGCCACCGTGCCGCTCGGCGGCGTCACGGACCGCCTGCTCGACGGCGTCGGTGTCCGAGACGTCCACGGCGACGGCGTCGACGCCCTCGGGGACGGCGTCGATCCGCAGGTCGAGGACGATCGGGGTGCCGCCGGCCTCGGTGACGGCGGCCACGACGGCGGCGCCGAGTCCGGAGGCGCCGCCGGTGACGAGGACGCGGCCGATGGGGGTGGTGGGGACGGGCATGGATGTCCTTTGCGTAGTGGAGCGGGAAGTGGTCGAGCGGGTGTGGGACGGCGAGCGGACGCTCAGCCGACGCGTTCGATCGCGGCGGCGAGCCGGGTGGTCGAGCGGCCCGGGTGGAACGGCACGGTGACGACGCGGCCACCCCACTCGGCGAGGGTCGCCGTCTCGGGCAGTTCGCTCGCGGTGTAGTCGCCGCCCTTCGCCCAGACGTCCGGACGGAAGCGGCGCAGGGCCTCGTCGGGGGTGGACTCGTCGAACACCACGACGGCGTCGACGCAGTCGAGTGCCAGGAGCAGCTCGACCCGGTCGTCCTGGGTCATGATCGGCCGGTCCGGGCCCTTCAGGGCGCGAACTGACGAGTCCGAGTTGAGGCACACGACCAGGCAGTCGCCGAGTGCACGGGCGGCCGACAGGGTGCGGGCGTGCCCGGCGTGCAGCAGGTCGAAGCAGCCTCCGGTCGCGACGACGGTGCCGCCGGCGCTCCGGACGTCGTGCACCAGGCGCATGGCGTCCCGGTCGGCCCCGGGGACTGCGAGCGGCGCGGGGCCGTCGTCGGCGAAGAGCGCGGTGACGCCACCGGCGGCCAGGTACTCGGACGCGGCGACCACGCCGGCGGAGACGGCGTCGGGGACGTCCGCCCCCGAGGCCAGTGCGACGGCGACGCCCGCGGCGAGCCGGTCGCCGGCACCGCAAGGGTCCCCGGCGCTGACGGACGGAGCCGGCACGAAGCGGCTGTCGCCCTGGGCGTCGGCGAGCAGCGCGCCGCGGTCACCCATCGTCACGGCGACGGCGCCGGCCTGCCACTGCTCGACGAGCCGGGCGGCGGCGACCGTCGCGAAGGGCACACCGTGTCCCTCGACGTCGGTGAAGCGTCGTGCCTCGGCCGCGTTCGGGGTGGCGACGGTGGTGCCGGGGACGGGGGCGGCGCCCTTGGGGTGCGGGTCCCAGACCACCGGCAGGCGCTCGGCCGCACGGGTGAGGGCCTCACGGAGGGCCGGGGCAGCGGCGACCCCGCGGCCGTAGTCGGCGACGACGATCGCGTCGACGCCGTCGAGGGCGGCGGTCATCGCGTCGGTGGCCTCGGGCACGGGCGGGGTCGCGCAGCCCTCGTCGATCCGGACGAGGGCGTGGTCGACGACGCGCACGCGGGTCTTCACGGGGGTCGGGACGCCGGATGGTCCGGCGACGATCGTGACGTCGGGGAGCAGGTCGCGGATCTCCTGGGCACGGCCGTCGTCGCTCAGGACGGTGACCAGGGTGACGTCGTGGCCGTCGCGGGCGAGCATGGTCGCGACGAGCCCGGCACCACCGGCACGGCGGTCGTCGGTGGCGACGTCCACCACGGGGACGGGGGCGTCGGGGCTCAGGCGCTCGCTCGTGCCGGACACGTCGACGTCGAGCAGGGTGTCGCCGACGACGGCGATGCGGAAGCGCGGTCCGGCGGCCCGGCCACCGGCGGCACCGGAACGCGGTGCGACTGCAGCGGGCCCGCTCATCGACGGCCCCCGCGACGCAGCGTCGGCTCCATGGCCTTGCAGAGCGCGTGCACCAGGACGAGCTGCGCCTCCTGCACGTTGGCGGACGGCCCCTCGATGCAGATCGCGTCGTCGACCAGGTCGGCGAGCGGGTTCGGTCCGGAGCCGGTCAGCGCGAGGGAGCGGGCGCCCACGGCACGTGCGGCCTCGGCGGCCCGCAGCAGGTTCGGGCTCTTGCCGCTCGTCGACAGCAGCACGAGGACGTCACCGGCACGGGCGTGCGCCGACACCTGCCGTGCGAACACCTGGTCGTAGCCGTAGTCGTTCCCGATGGCGGTCACGGCAGAGGTCTCGGCGTGCAGCGAGATGGCCGAGTACGCGGGCCGGTCGCCCTCGAAGCGGCCGGTGAGTTCGGACGTCAGGTGCTGCGCCTCGGCAGCCGAGCCGCCGTTGCCCGCGGCGAGCAGCCGACGCCCGGCGACGAGCCGCCCGGCGATGTCGTCCGCCCACTCGGCGATGTGGTCCCGGTGGTCGACGAGGGAGGCGATCACGGGGACCGACGCCGCGACGTGGTCGACGACGACGCGGGCGCTGTCCGTGACGGCGCGGTCCTCGATCCCGGTCTGCTGGTCGATGGTCATCGTGCGGTCCTCTCCGTCGACTGCGCGGCGCGGGTGACCCGGCCGGCGTGGGTGGTGCGCGAGCGGCCGGCGGCGGGCCCGGTGGTGCTGGCGGACGAGGTCGCGCCGGCGAGCAGGCGCTCGTAGACGCGTTCACTGTCGGCCGCGACCTTCTGCCACGTGTAGCGGGACTCGGCGCGCTGTCGACCAGCACGGCCGTACGCCTCGCGGCGCTCCGGGTCGTCGAGCAGTGCGCCGACGGCCTCGGCGACCGCGGTCTCGTCGCGCGGCGGCACGTGCAGGCCGGTGGCGTCCTCGACGACGGTGTCGATGAGCCCGCCGACGCTCGACGCGACCACCGGGCGGCCGCAGGCCATCGCCTCGAGCGGCACGATGCCGAACGGCTCGTACCAGGGGGCGCAGACGACGACGTCGGCGCTGCGGTAGACGGCGGGCATGTCGTGCTGCCCGAGCTGCCCGCGGAAGGTCACGTGGTCGCGCACGCCGAGCGACCGGGCGAGTGCGTCGAGGCGCTGGTACTCGGGGTCGTCCACCAGGTCGGCGCCGGCGACACCGGCACCGCCCACGACGACGAGCTCGACGTCACGGCCCTGTTCGACCAGCGCGGCGAGTGCGGCGATCGTCGTCCCGACGCCCTTCCGCTGCACGAGTCGTGAGGCGGTGAGCACCCGGAGCGGACGATCGCGCTGCTCGACGGGGCCGTCCGGACGGAAGAGCGACACGTCGACGCCGCACGGCACCACGGAGATGCGGTGCAGCGGGACACCGAGGGCCTTGAGCTCGAACGCCTCGTCCGAGCACGTCGCGACGACCTGGTCGACGCTCCGGCCGACGGCGGGTTCGACCCACTCGCGCTCGGCCGGGCTGGTGTCCGCGGCACCCTGGTGCCGGCGCTTCACGACACCCAGAGCGTGGAAGGTCTGCACCACCGGGATCCGCACGCCACCGGTCCGGGCCTGCACCTGCGTCACGGCGTCCAGGGCGGCGTGGCCCGACATCCAGAAGTGCGCGTGCACCACGTCGGGACGGTCGAGGAACCACTCGGCGGCGAGTACCGACGCGAACGTCCCCATGAACGGGAACAGCTCGTCCTTCGGCACGGCACGCGCGGGACCGGCGTCGACGTGCACGACGTCCACGCCGGGGCGCAGGGGCACGCGGACGGGCTGCGATGCGTCGTCGCGTCGCGTGTAGACGGTCACGTGGTGGCCGCGGTCGGCCAGTGCACCGGACAGTTCGGCGACGTGGACGTTCTGCCCACCGGCGTCGACCCCGCCGAGCACGGCGAGCGGACTCGCGTGCTCGGACACCATGGCGATCTTCATCGCAGGCTCCCTTCGAGCGCGGCTCCCGCCGCACGGTTCCGTCGCGCACCGCGCGCGAGGGCGTCGTCGAGCAGGTCGTCCCAGTCGGCCAGGAACCGACCGAGCGCGTGCCGTGCGAGCACGGCCTCACGCGCCACGAGCCCCCGTCGGCGTGCCTCGTCCGGGTCCTCCAGCAGCAGCCTGGAGGCCCGCACCAGCTCCTCGACGTCGGTCGCGATCGCCCCGGCCTCACCGGGGACCGTGCGGGCAGCGTCCGTCGTCGCGAGCACCAGGACCGGCATGGCCATGTGCATCGACTCGATGAGCGACAGGCCGAGCGAGGTCCAGCGGTTCGGGTGCACGTAGGCCCGCCGTTCGGCCAGCGCCGCGTGCATGGGGTCGGCCTTGACGTCGCCCTGCGCGACCACGCGGTCGCCGAAGCCGAGCTCCGGCAGCCGTTCGCTGCCGATGCCCCAGACGTCGACCGGGGCGACCTCAGCGAAGCGGGGGAGCAGGTCGGTGCCGACGACACGGTTGCGCCGGACGGGTTCGTTGATGACGACGCCGAGGCGCTCGAGCGCACCGGTGTACAGCGGGCCGGGGTCGACGACGCCGTGCTCGACGACGGTGGTCCGGGTGGTGCCGCAGTCCCACATCAGGGCGTTCCAGTGCGTCACGTGCGCGATCGTCAGGTCGTCGCGGTCGCGCATCGGGTGCAGGCTGTTCGGCACGTCGACCCGGGGGGCGTTGTGCTCCACGAAGACGATCGGGACGTCACGACCACCGAGCAGACGACGGGCTTCCTCGAGCTCCTCGGTGCGCTGCAGGACGACCACGTCGACCTCGGCCTCGGCGACGTCGGCCGGGTCGATCTCGATCGCGGAGTCCGGCCAGTCGCGCCCGCCGCGGCCGAGTCCCCAGGCGTCGCGCGCCGGGGTGGTCGGGATGAGGTACTCGTGGGGGCCGCGGACGAAGGCGTCCATCCAGCCGCCGTGCACGTGCCACACGAGGATCCGCATGCAGGGCCTTCCGGTCGGTGTCGATGGGCTCGGTCCCCGCCGCTGCCGGAGCAGCAGGAGAAGGAGCAGGAGAAGCAGTGGCGCACGCTACGCAGCGCCTTCTGGGCCGCCCCGCAGACTTCTCCGATCAGTCCGCGAAACGCGGTCGAGGAGCCGCTCGTGGGCCTCCAGGACGTCCGCGATGCGCACTCCGGACAGGCACGGGTGGCCGGGGACCGGGCACTCGCGAGCGCGGCTGAGCCGGCACGGTGCGGCCTGGTCGCCGAGCAGTTCGACGAGCGGGGCGTACGGCGCCCACTTCACGGCGGGGACGACCGGCGAGAACAGACTCACGATGGGCGCCCCGACGGCCGCGGCGAGGTGGGCCGGACCGGTGTTCCCGACGACGACGACCTCGGCGGCGGCGAGGACGGCCGCGAGTTCGGCGGGGCTGGTGCGGCCGCCGAGGTCGATGCCGGTGTCGCCCGCCACGGCGGCGGTCAGTGCGCGTTCGCCGGGGGAGCCGGTGACGACGACGGGGACGCCGCGCTCGGCGTAGGCGGCGACGAGCGCACGGTGGTGGGACTCCGGCCACGACCGTGCCGGGACGCTGGCTCCGGGGTGGACGACCACGTAGCGGTCGAGGCCGGCCACGGGCGGAGGCGGGACGGCGTCGTGGCGCACCGCGAGCCTCCCGTCGTCGTCCGGTGGCAGCCGGAACCCGGCCGCCTCGGCGATCCGCAGCGCGCGCTCGGGCTCGGGGAGGTCCTCGGGCAGGTCCTCGCCGGGGCGCAGCCGCACGTCGAGCAGGGAACCGGGGTGGTCGACCGAGGCGCCGGAGACCCGGGGGACCCCGGCCAGGCGCAGGAGCAGCGCGAGGGGCAGGGGTGACTGGTGGAAGGACGTCAGGACGACGGCCTCGTCGGGCTGTTCGGCGGCGACCAGCGCGCGGAACTCGGCGAGCAGGGCGTCGTCGATCGGGCGTGCGGTCTCGGTGACCCACGGTGCCGCCCACACCCGCACCCGGTCGATGCCGGGCAGCAGGTCGGCGGCCGGCGCCCCCTGCGGTCCGCACAGCATCGTCACGTGCGCGGCACCCGCGGCCGCTGCGCGGACCGCGGGCCCGGCGACCAGGACGTCGCCGAAGGAGTCGAGCCGGGCGACGAGGACACGCCGACCGGCGCTCACGCCCGGTCCGCCACGCTGCCGACGTGCTCGAGCACCAGGGTGACGGCCTCGTGCAGGTCCGCGGCGACGGTGTCGGCCTCGTCGATCTCCTGAGCGCGGGTGCGCGGGGTGGGCACGAGGATCCCCTGCGCGCCGGCGTTCCGCGCGGCCTGCACGTCGGCGCCGATGTCACCGACGACGACGATCGACTCCGGCGGGATGCCGAGCCGCTCGGCGGCGTCGAGGACCATCCCGGGCCGGGGCTTCCGGCAGGCACAGTCGTCACCGGCGTCGTGCGGGCAGACGCACCACACGTCGAACGGGCCGACGAGCTCGTCGACCCGGGCGTTGGTGGCGTCGACCTGTTCGCGCGTGGCCATGCCCTTCGCGATCACCGACTGGTTCGTGACGACGCCGAGCTGCAACCCGGCGGCACGCGCCCGGTCGACGGCGCGGCGGGCACCGGGGACGGGGACGACCAGGTGCGGGTCGGCGTTGTACGGGACGTCCACCACGAGGGTGTCGTCGCGGTCGAGGAGCAGGCCGCGGATGACGCGGTCCGGTGCGAGGGCCATGCTCCGTGACTACCGGTCCCCGGCCGGGGACCGCCCCAGGAAGAGCCGCGGAGCGCGGGCCCGGCAGGACCGTCAGCGTGTCGGGTCTACCGTCGCGGCGGTGACCGCCCTCGAGAACCTGCCCGACCCCGACGGACGCCCGGAACTGCTCGTCCTCCGTGCCATCAAGCTCGGCGACCTGCTCGTCGCCGTCCCCGCATTGCACGCGCTCCGCCGCGCGTTCCCCGACCACCGCATCACCCTGGCCACCACGGCGTGGCTGGCGCCGGTCGTCGAACTCGTGCCGGCGGTGGACGTCCACCTGGCCCAGCACGGTCTCGACCACCCGATCGCGGTGCCGCACGGTGCCGTCGACATCGCCGTCAACCTGCACGGCGCCGGTCCGGAGTCCTCGGACCTCGTCGCCGCGCTCGCCCCGCGCCGGGTCATCGGGCACGCCGACCCGACCCACGACTACGAGGGCCCGGAGTGGCCGGACGACGTGCACGAGCGCGACCGCTGGGCGGACCTGCTCACGTGGCGCGGCATCCAGGCGGACGCCACCGAGGTGCACATCGACCGCCCCGCCGAGCCGCCGGTGGTCGCCGACGCGGCCGTCGTGCACGTGGGTGCCTTCCACGGTGCGCGGCACTGGCCGACGGACCGCTTCGCCGACGTGGTGCGCGGGCTCCGGGCGCGCGGTGCCGACGTGGTCCTGACAGGAGGCTCGGACGACGTCGTGCGCGCCCGTGCCGTCGCCGACGCGGCCGGCCTGGCGCCGGAGGCGGTCCTGGCCGGCACCCTGGACCTGCAGGCCTTCGCCGCGGTGATCGCCGCGGCGCGGCTCGTCGTCACGGTGGACACCGGCGCTGCGCACCTGGCGTCCGCGTACGGGGTGCCGTCGGTCGTGCTGTTCGGCCCGGCCCCGCCCGAGGCGTGGGGCCCGCCGTCGACCGGTCCGCACATCGTGCTCACCGACGCCTCGGTCCGTCGCGGCGACGTCTTCGCCGAGGACCCGGATCCGGCGATCCTGGCCGTGACCGCGGACGACGTGCTCGGCGCGGTGGACCGGCTCCGGGTGACCGCTCAGGCGGCCGGGCGGTAGCGTCGACCGAGAGCCACCCGGACCTGCCGGATGCTCGGAGGGAGTCCTTCGTGTTCGAAGCCGCGAACATCCGTGACTGGATCGGTCTGCCCGTCGTCGACGAGGCCGACGACAAGGTCGGCACGCTCGAGAGCATCTACTACGACACCGCCACGTCCGAGCCGGCGTTCGGTGCCCTGACCACCGGCATGGTCGGGTTCCAGAAGCTCGTCTTCGTCCCGCTGTTCGGCGCCACCGTCGCCCCGAAGCACCTGCGCGTGACGTTCCCGAAGAAGCTCGTCAAGGACGCCCCCTCGATCTCGACCGACGGGGAGCTCGACGCCGCGACCGAGCCCGAGCTGTTCCAGCACTACGGGCTGGAGTACCGCACCGGCAGCGGTGGCGAACGCCGTCTCGGACGCCGCTGAGCCCGTCCCGCCCCACCGACCGCCCCGATCCGACCGTCCGATCCGCCGCACCCGCCCGGAGGCCGCAACTGCTTCGCACCGCCCGTACGACGCTGCTCGCCGCCCTGGCGGCGGTCGCCGTCGTCGGGCTGGTGGTGGCCGGTGTCGCGACACCGGGGCCGGTGGAACCCGCGTCGGCCGCGCCGATGTGGCCCGTCCCGCAGCCCTACCCGGTGCCGGACGACCCGACCGAGCCACTCGCCGACCTCACGCCCGGCAGCGAGTACGTCGCCCTCGGTGACTCGTACTCCGCCGGCTACGGACTCGGCGACCGGACGCGGCTGCCCACGAGCGCGTGCGTGCAGTCGGCCCGTGACTACCCGCACCGGCTCGCGGCGCGGTTCGGCCTCGACCTGACCGACGTCACGTGCGCGGGGGCCACCAGCGAGGACGTCACGACCGGACACCAGTTCACGGGCGTCCCCCCGCAGATCGAGTCGCTGTCGTCGCGCACCCGGCTCGTGACCCTGACCATCGGCGGCAACGACGCGGACCTGTTCGGCACGGCCGCGTCGTGCCTGGCGATCTCGGCCGACGGCCCGGTGTTCTCCGGACGCGACGCGCCGTCGTGCGAGAGCACGCTCGTGCAGGACGGTGAGGACCAGCTCAGCGTGAAGATCCAGTCGCGGGTCGCGCTCGGGATCGCCGACACCCTCGCAGCGGTGCAACGGGCCGCGCCGAACGCCGTCGTCGTGTTCCTCGGGTACCCGGCGATCTTCCCGGACGCCGAGCACACCCCGGCGAAGGGCTGCTTCCGCTCGGCGCTCGACCTCGGCACGCTCGCGGGGTCGTTCCCCTCGGACACCTTCCCCTTCACCGACGACGACGTGGCGTACCTCCACGGCGTCCAGGAGGAGCTCGACGCGGTGTCCGCATCCGCCGCCGACGCCGCCGGGGTGCGGTTCGTCGACGTCCTCGAACGCACCGAGGCCCACTCGGCCTGCGCCCCGGCGGACGAGCGCTACGTCGCTGGCGTCAGCCTGACCGGCTCGAGCGACCTGCGACGCATCGACCTCAAGGCCGGCGCCCTGCACCCGAACGGCCGCGGTGTCGCGTACCTCACCGACCAGATGGCCGACGCGATCCGGGAACTCGCCGGCTGACCCGTCCGGCCCCCGCGCTGTCCGTGTGGGCCGCCGGTGGGACGACGCACACCGGAGCCGCCGTCTCACGGACGACGTCGTGGAGGAGTGCGCCGGACAGCACCCGCACGTGCCCCCGTCCGAGCACCACGAGCGACGCCCGCCGGGTGCGCGAGGCGATGGCGTGCCCCGGGTGTCCCTCGACGAGCAGCGGCCGGATCCGCACCGCCGGGAACCGCGCGGTCAGGTCCTCGGTGACCCGCTGCAGCAGTTCGGCGTTCCGGGCACGCCACCGCAGCGGGTCCTCGGCGAAGTCGGTGAGCCCGGTCCGGGTCAGCACGGGCATCTCCCACGCCCGGAGCAGCGTCAGTCGCCGGTGCAGCCGGACGGCCTCGGCCACGGCGATCGAGACGGCCCGTTCGTCGATGGGTTCCTCGACGGCCAGCACCACGTCGCCGTCGATCGGGTGCGGGCCCTCGGGGACGATCACGGTCGGTACGGCCGCGCGGACCGCGACCCGCGCCGGGTCGCCGCCGGCGGTCGAACCCCGTCGGCTCCGGAAGGTCCCGATCACCAGCAGATCGCCGCCGTCGGACTCCTCGACCAGAGCGGTGGCGAACGGTCCGGCGTGCCGGTGCACCTCGACGGTGACTCCGGGCAGGGCGGCACGAGCGGCCTCGGCCAGGCGGTCGGCGACCGGTCGGGGGCCCTCGATCGCCGGGTCGGCACCGATGATCCGGATCCGCTCGATCCCGCTGTCCGCGCGGGCGGCGATCCACCGCAGCGCCTCGTCGTGCGGCATCGCGGCGTCCGCGGCCAGCGTCACCGTCGTCCATCGTTCGTCCATCCCGATCGGCCTCCTCCATCGCAGGTCCTCCGGGGGCGTCACACGGCGCTCCGTGCGCCACACGGTACTCCCGGCGCGGACGTGGGGAACCGGCGGTGGAACCGGGCACGTCGGGTGGTGCGCGGCGCGTGTGTGGTGATCCGGGCCTCCCGGCCGGGTCTGCGTAGTCTCGGGACGTGGTCGTGAGCGCCGGACTGTTGCTGCACCGGACCGGTCCGTCCGGGCCCGAGGTCTTCCTCGCGCACATGGGCGGGCCGTTCTGGCGGAACCGGCCGCGTGCCTGGTCGATCCCGAAGGGGCTGGTCGAGGCGGGCGAGGAGCCGCTCGGCACCGCGCTGCGCGAGTTCGCCGAGGAGATCGGCGTGCCCGCCCCGGTGACCGCCGCCGACCTGACCGACCTGGGGGAGTTCCGGCAGGCGTCGGGCAAGCGGGTGCGGGTCTTCGCGGCACGGGCGTCGGGGTTCTCGGTCGACGCCGTGCGCAGCAACACCGTGCGGCTCGAGCTGCCGCGCGGGTCAGGACGCTTCGTGGAGGTGCCCGAGGTGGACGACGCCCGGTGGGTCGGCCTCGACGAGGCGCGGGAGCTGGTGGTGGCCGGCCAGGTCGCGGCGCTCGACGCCCTGGTGGCGCTGGGCTGCGGTGCTGGCGGTTCCTGACGCGCCGCTCGTGTTCGTTGCGGGGTCACGAACTGTCGTCCGGCGGCCCTCCAGCGGACACTTCTCGGCCACCCGGCGACCGGCACGCGGCAGGTCGTGACCACTCGGCGAGACCTTCTCGGCTGTGTCGGACACCGGACACGAGCCGCGCCCGCTGGATAGTCTGAGGGGGTGTCGGGTTCTCCGGCGCCACAGCAGGGGAGTACACATGCAGCGCTGGCGCGCGGTCACGGCTGGGCTGACGGCCCTGGCGCTCGGAGCAGGACTCGCGATCGGCGGCGCGACGAGTGCGTCGGCGGAGCCGGTCGGCAACTGGGGGACCTTCACCCTCAGCGGAGCGAGCCGGGCCTACACCGGCACGATGACGCTCGCCGGGTTCCCCGAGACGACCTTCACGTCGGACTCCCGGCAGTCGACCGTCGTCAGCGGGGCATCGACCTGGCAGTCGGCGTCGACCCCGTCGGGCGCGGTCTACGGGACGAGCCGCGGCAAGACCTACATGAACCAGCGGCCGAACGTCGACTCGCCCACGACCGGCGCCTCGACGACCACCTACACGTTCGCCGAGCCGACGCCGGGTGCCCAGAGCTGGTCGTTCGTGCTCGGCGACGTCGACGCGGACCGGGCGACCATCTCGGCCACGGTCTCCGGGGGTGGCGCCGCGACCGCGGAGCAGCTCGGCTACGTGAGCTCCTACAACTCGTGCTCGGCCGCCGTCGCCGGAGGGCCGTCGTGCACCGCCGACCCCGACGGCACGACCGGGCAGGACCTGCCCACCTGGGACCCGGCCACCCGGACCCTGACGGGCAACACCGGCGCGGTCGACACCGCCGGTGCCACGGCGTGGTTCACGCCGACCGTGTCGCTCACCAGCCTGACGATCACGTACCAGCAGCGCAGCGGGTTCCCGGTGTACCAGACCTGGTTCGCCAACCGCACCGCCGCGATCACCGGCACGGCGACCCTCGACGGAGCGCCGATCCCCGGGGCGATCGTCCGTGTCACCGCTCCGCGCGGCACCGTCTACACGACGACCACCAACCCCGACGGCACCTACGCGTTCCCGCAGCTGCCGGTCATCGCGAACTACCGCGTCGAGATCACCCCGCCGGACGGCGCCGAGGGTCCTGACCAGCCCACGAGGGTCTCCCTCGCCCAGGCAGGCTCACCGGGCGGCGTGGACCAGCAGGCCGACTTCGCGTTCACGTCGCCGGAGGACACGGTGTCGGTCATCGGCACCGTGGTCGACGAGGACGGCCGACCGGTCTCGAACCTCGAGGTCGTCATCACCGACCCGGACTCCGGGGACGTCCTCGTCGACACCACGACGAACAGCGACGGCGTCTACACCGGCTCGGACCTGCCGGCGGACACCGACCTCGACGTGTCCGTCGCCGACGAGCCACCCGTGACCATCACCACCGGCGACGTGGACGCGGCACCGGCAGTCCCCGACGAGATCGATGTGCCGGCCGCCGTCGTCGCGACGGTCGCGGGTATGGTGTCGCTCGACGGTTCGCCCGTGCCCGCCGGAGCGGTGGTCGAGCTCCTCGACGGCACCGGCGCCGTGGTCGCATCGACGGAGACCGATGCGGACGGTCGCTACGTCTTCGCCACCGCGGCCGGCACGTACACCGTCCGGACCGAACGACCGGCGCCGGGGGCGACCGGGGCGACCTCGAACACCGGTGTGACGGCCGTCGCCGGCGAGCGTGCTGCGTCCGACCTGCCGTTCGCCTCCGCCGCCGCAGCCGCCGAGGTCACGACCGACCAGCCCGGCACGGTCGTCGACACGAACGGCGAACCCGTTCCGGACGTCGAGGTCGTCGCGACTCCGACGGACCCACAGTCCGGCGATCCCGTGTCGGTCGTCACGGACGACGATGGTGCGTTCGACCTGACCGGCCTGGAGCCCACGACCGAGTACGCCGTCTCGGTCGACGTCGAGGGGGCCGAGACTGCGACCGTCGTCACCCCGGAGTCCGGGGCCGCGACGCCGCTGGCGTTCGTGGTGCGGGCTGCGGCGGGTCCGGCTCCCGCACCGTCGCCGTCGCCGTCACCGAGTGGCTCTCCTTCGGCGGCTCCGACCGGCCCCGCTGCCGGCTCGGGCTCGGGCTCGGCACCGGTATCGGGCCAAGGTGACGCGGGGGACGGTGGACCGCTGGCGTACACGGGGGCGGACCTCGGGCCGGGGCTCATCGCCGCCGGGGTGCTCGTGCTGCTCGGTGCGGCGCTGCTGACCTACCGCGCGGTGCGCAACCGCCGCCGCACGGACCACCTGCAGGACTGACCGGGCTGCGGGCGCGGTGGCGGCGGTCGCGGTCGCGGTCGCACAACACGCCGCCCGCGGCCGCCGAGGGGCCACGAACCGTCGCCCGCCGACCCGTCAGGCGACAGTTCGTGCGACCTCGACGCCCCGCCAACGGCATGTCGTGACCACTCGGCGCCGGGCCGAACGCCCCCGCCGCGGTCGCACAACACGCCGCCCGCGTCCGCCCAGGGGTCACGAACCGTCGCCCGCCGACCCCGCAGACGACAGATCGTGCGACGCCGACGCCACGCCAACGGCATGTCGTGACCACTCGGGGGCCGGGCACCGCGCGCGTCCGCCGCAACCGCACAACGCGCCGCCGCGGGGACGCCGAGGGGTCAGAAACCGTCGCCCGCCGACCCGCCAGACGACAGTTCGTGCAACCCCGACGCCCCACCAACGGCATGTCGTGACCACTCGGCGAACGCGCCCGTACCCACGACCGCCGCCCGCGCCAGCCTCTACCGCGTCCGCGGCCGCCGCACCGAACCCGTGACGACACCGATCGACCCCGTGACCGTCTGGATCGCCCGCCCGACGACCGGCACCGACGTGGTGACGACCGCGAGCGACGACGTGATGGCCTCGATGGACGAGGTGGACAGGTGCTCCTGTGCGTGCGAGTGCACCGGGAACCCACGGCGCGCCAGCACGACGACCCCGAGCGCCCCGACCAGCACCGCGGCACCGGCGAACGGCAGGTACTGCAGCCCGACGATCCCGAGGGCCTGCCCGCCGAACGCCGCACCACCGGCGATGCCGATGTTCGACGCCCCGTTGACCAGCGCGCCCGCGATGTCGGGGGAGACGCCTCCGGCACGGATCGCCGCGGCCATGAAGAGCGTGCCGGTCGTGCCGTTCGCGGCCATCCAGATGCCCGCGACGACCATCGTCCCCATCAGGGAGCCGTGCACGAACGGCATCGTCGCGAAGGCCACGACCATCACGGCGACCGAGGCGATCAGCGTCTGCCGGGGCGCACGGTCGACGAACATGCCGGCGAGCCAGAGCCCGACCACACCGGTGCCACCGAGCACGAGCAGCGCCCCGCTGACCATGCCGGCGTCGAGCCCAGCGTCGATCGCGTACGGCCCGATGTAGGTGTAGACGACGTAGTGCCCGCCGAAAAGCAGCATGTCGGCGATCACGACGGACAGCAGCCCGGTGCGCGCCCAGGCCTTCGGCGACCCGATGTGCGGCGACGAGGCACCGCGGACGGCGGGCAGGAACAGCAGGGCGACGACCGCGAGTGCCGCTGCGGCGACACCGACGGAGAACACGGCCTGGCGCCAGCCGATGTGCTGCGCCACCCAGGTCGCGACGGGCACGCCGAGCACGAACCCGAGCGAGCTGCCCGAGTACACGAACGCGATCGCCCGTCCCGCCAGCCGCGGCGGGACGATCCGGGTGGCGTACGCCGAGGCGACCGAGAAGAACAGCGCGTGTGCGATGCCGCCGACGACGCGTCCGGCGCAGACGACGGCGAAGGACGGTGCGAGCGCGACCATCAGGTTCGACACGGTGTAGCCGACGAGCGTGGCGACGAGCACGGTCTTGCGGGGCAGCTTCGCGGTGAACGCGGTGAGCGGCAGCGCGAGGAGCGCGACGGCCGCGGCGTACACGGTGATGACGATGCCCATGGTGGCCTCGGTCACGCCGAGGTCGGCGCTCATCGTGCCGAGCAGCCCGACGGGCATGAGCTCGGTGGTGATGGCGAAGAACGTGGCCAGTCCGAGCACGGCGATGCCGACGATGGACTGACTGGTGACGGTGATCGGCCGCGTGTGGGTCGACACGGCCGAGGTGGTGGTGTTGGTGGACACGCTGCTGACCTCCTCCGAGGCACGGTGGAGCGCGCGACGATGCCGATCGTTCTGACGGCGGTGACCGGGAGGGTCTGCGGGGCGCGCTCGCTGGCGGATGTGGATGATGTGGGTACGACTCCACGACGAGTGCGCGCATCCAGTGTTGCACGATGGAACGACTCTCGCGAGGACATCCAGCAAATACATCGGAGCGCTCCAACGGAACACTCAGGTACTGATCGCCCGCTCAGTACTCGTTCGTCACCCGGCCCTGGACCCCGCCGCCGCGCAGCTCGATCGTCAACGTGCCGCTCCTGGACTGCGCCGACATGGACACCGATCCGTGCAGCGCCGCCTGCCGCGGGAAGCACGCCGTCGACGACTCGATGCGGTCCGCCGTCGCCACGAGACAGATCGTCGACCGGTCGGTCCCGATTCCGGCCCAGACGTTCCAGGGGGTCTCGGCGGTCCCGCCGTCGAGCGCCCGGTTCGTGAAGACGAGTCGCGTCGTGTGCAGGCTCACCGGCGCGGCGACCGGCCCCGGCAGCTGGTCGGCGTACGTCTGCGGGACGTCGAGCAGCTGCTCGAGCGTGATCGTCCCCGCCGTCGGCGTGACGCTCGGCGCCGCGGCGACGTCGGGCTGCGCGGTCCCGACGAGCGTCCCGGCGGCGAACGCGACGCCCACCGCCGCAGCTGCGCCGCCTGCGATCCAGGCGCGTGGTCGCTCCGTCCACAGCCACCGCCCCCACCGCGATCGCTCGGTCGGCACTGCCTGGAGGCCCGGCTCGTTCCCGCCCGCGCCCCGCGCGTCGTCGACGTGGTCGCCCCCACCGCCGTCGGTCGCCTCCGACACGTCGGCTCCGGCAGGCACTGCCGCCGCACTGGCGGGCGAGGACACGACCGAGGCGTCAGCGGGCGAAGACACGGGCACCGGCGCGGGCACTGGACCCGACCCCGTCGCGGACGGGACGGACGTCCGGACCGGACCCGGGCCTCCCGGCAGGGGTTCCCGCGCCGTTGCAACCGCACGCGTGCGGGGTCGTCGTCCGTGTTCCAGGTCCTGCAGGGCGATCCGAGCGCGCGCCGCGTCCGCCGGGCTCGATCCTGCTCCCCAGGCGACGGCCTCGAGCCGTGCCCGTTCCGCTGCCACGTCGTCGTGGGCCATGCGCACTCCCGCTCTGCCGGTCGCGTGGACAGGTCCATCGTGGCACCGCCGAGCCGTGCGCGCGCACCCAGAACGAGGGAGTAGGCGTGGTGCATGAGCACCGACCCCATGCCGCAGCACGACGCCGACGCCGAGACCCTCGAGCCGCTGAGCCACGACACCCAGTCCGGCGAGGCCGACTACGTCGCGACCAGCCCCGGCGGTGCCGGCACGGAACGCCACGTGCCGACCGCCGACGAGGAGCAGGGCCGCGGCACCGAGTACGACCCGGTCGACCAGGGACCGCAGCAGGAGGGCCAGGGCGGCTAGCGGACCACCCGGCGCAGCACGGCGCGTTCGCCGTACGTCCAGATCGCACTCGTCACGACGTAGAGCGCGGCGGCGAGCGGTGCGATCGCCGCGAACACGACCGTGACGAACGGCACGTACCGACCCACGGCGGCGGTTGCGGCGGCTCCGGGGACGCCCGGTTCCGGTGCCGGCACCGGGTTCCAGTGCGCGTTCGACCGGCGGCTGAGCTCGACGACGACCGCGAGCACCGCCAGCAGGACCAGCACCACCCAGGCGTGCACCCACAGCGGCGACGTCAGGGTGACGACGAGCGAGTGGCCGAGCGGGACCCCGACGAGCGTCGCCTCCAGCAGGGCGTTCGCGGTGCCGCCGATCGAGGCGTGCGTGAACAGGGCGTAGACGAGCGACACGACGGGTGCCTGCGCCAGGACGGGCAGGCAGCCGGCCAGCGGCGAGACCTTCTCGTCGGTGTACAGCTGCTGCATCGCCCGCTGCAGGCGCTGGGTGTCGCGGCCGTACCGCTTCCGCAGCGCCGCGAGCTGTGGTGCGAGGCGCCGTCGGTCCCGCTCCGCCCGCACCTGCAGCACGGACAGCGGGACGAGCACCAGGCGGACGGCCAGGGTGAGGAGCACGACGGCGATCGCCGCGGCGAACGAGCCGGCGACGGGGGAGAGCGCCGCGGTGACGGCGGTGACGAGGTCCGCGCCGCCGTGCAGCAGCGGGCCGACGAGGGGCAGGGTGGAGAGGTCCATGACGGTTCCGATCGGTGGTGGGTCAGCGGGGTGCGCGAGCGGCCCGGCCACCGGTCGGTGGTCAGGCCGGGGTCGCGACCCCCGGTGCCCGTGAGCGGACGTGGCCGTCCGCGTCGGGGTGGCTCCACCCGATCCGGGTGACCAGGTCGGGTACCGCCGACCGGTCCGACACGGATGCCGATCCGACCCCGAGGACGGCTGCCAGCACCGCGACGAGCAGCCGGGCGACGACGACGGTCACGGCGACCGCGGTCAGCCCGAGTGCCGCCACGGCCAGCAGGGGCAGCACCCCGGGGGCCGGGTCGCCGAGCACCAGCGCGGCGGTGGCGCGGAGCAGCAGGAGGACGGCGGTCATGGTCCGTTCAGCGTAACGCCCGCGTGCCGTCGAGGACCGGAAGGTGCGGCGGGGGAGGATCACGGCATGACCGCAGGTTCGCCGAGCACCCCAGCGACCGTCGCGCTCGAGGCGGCCGGGGTCCCGTACACGCCGCACGTGTACGAGCACCACGAGAGCGCCACCAACTTCGGAGAAGAGGCGGCCGCCGCCCTCGGGCTGCGCGAGGAGCAGGTCTTCAAGACCCTCGTCGTCTCCGTCGACGGCACCCTCGCCGTCGCGATCGTGCCGGTGGCGAACCGGCTCGACCTCAAGGCGATCGCCGCCGCGGTCGGGGGCAAGAAGGCGACGCTGGCCGATCCCGCCCTCGCCGAGAAGCGCACGGGCTACGTCGTGGGCGGCATCAGCCCGGTCGGCCAGAAGACCCGGCTCCGCACCGTGCTCGACGAGTCGGCGCTGTCGTACGCGAGCATCTTCGTGTCCGGCGGACGGCGCGGCTTCGACGTCGAGGTGGCACCGACCGACCTCGCACGGATCACCGAGGCGGTCGCCGCACCCATCGCGCGGACCTGAGTCGAGTCGCCGCAAGTTTTTTCGGCACCCGGGAATGACCCGGGCCCTCCTGCGTTGCATTGAGTCGAAGGCACTCAAGTTCCCCAGGAGGTCCCTTTGCCAGAGACGTTCGGCCCGACCGGTAGCAACGACTCGTTCGACGAGTTCCTCGCCCGCCTGCTCGCGGCACAGCGCACCGGTGACCAGCAGCGCGTCCGCGCGTTCGGTCGACCGGTCGACATCACCCGGCTGCTCAGCCGCCGGACCCACGAGCTGCTCCAGCACACCGCCGAGTTCGCGGTCGCGCAGGGGCAGCGCGAGATCGACGCACTGCACATCCTGCACGTGCTCGTCCGCACCGAACCGTTCGACGCCGTCGTGCGTTCCGCCGGGGTCGATCCCCAGCGACTCGCCGAGGAGATCGAGCAGCGCCTGCCGATGGCGCACGAGCCGCTCGCCGAGCAGCCCGGCCGCCCGGCGCTGACCGGCACCGCCCAGCGCATCCTCGTCGAGGCGACGCAGGCCGCGCGGGGCTTCGGCAGCACCTACACCGACCCCGAGCACGTCTTCTTCGCGCTCGTGATGGACCAGGAGACCGTGACCGGCCAGCTGCTCGCCAGCGCCGGGATCACCCCGCAGGTCATGCAGGACTACGCCCAGCAGGCCGCGGCAGCAGCACGAGAGGGGCGCCCCATGCCAGGAACCGATGCGACGATCGGAACGGCCGAGTCCGGTCCCGACAGCGACACCCCGACGCTCGACCAGTTCGGCACCGACCTCACCGAGCGCGCCCGTGACGGACACGTCGACCCGGTGATCGGCCGCGCCGACGAGATCGAGCAGACCGTCGAGATACTGCTCCGTCGCACCAAGAACAACCCGGTGCTGATCGGTGAGCCCGGCGTCGGCAAGACCGCGATCGTCGAGGGCCTCGCCCAGCGCATCGTCGACGGTGACGTCCCCGCCCTGCTGCAGGGCAAGCGGGTCGTCGCACTCGACCTGCCCGGCATGCTCTCCGGCACCCGCTACCGCGGCGACTTCGAGGAGCGCCTCACCAAGGCGATGGACGAGATCGCGGCGCACGCCGACGACCTCATCGTCTTCGTCGACGAGCTCCACACCGTCGTCGGCGCCGGTGGCGGCGGCGAGGGCGGCTCGATGGACGCCGGCAACATCCTCAAGCCCCGGCTCGCCCGCGGCGACCTGCACCTGGTCGGCGCGACCACGCTCAACGAGTACCGCCGGATCGAGAAGGACGCCGCGCTCGAGCGCCGGTTCCAGCCCGTCACGGTGGGGGAGCCGAACGTCGAGGACGCCGTCGCGATCCTGACCGGCCTCGCCCCGCGCTACGAGGAGCACCACGGCGTCGGCTACACGCCCGAGGCACTCCGCGCCGCCGTCGAGCTCTCGCACCGCTACGTGACCGACCGGCACCTGCCGGACAAGGCCATCGACCTCATCGACCAGGCCGGTGCACGCCGTCGCCTCGCCCTGTCGGGCGACGTCGACGTCGAGGCACTGCGTGCCCAGGTCGCCGACCTGACGGCCCGCAAGGACCGCGCGGTCGCCGAGGAGCACTACGAGGAAGCGTCCGACCTGCGTGACGAGATCGTCGGACTGGAGGCCCGGATCACCGCCGCCTCGTCGGCGGACGCGAGCCGCGCCTCCCGTCCGGAATCCGCGGACACGTCGATCACGGAGGCCGACATCGCCGCCGTGGTGTCACGTGCCACCGGGATCCCGGTGACCCGCCTCGGCTCGGCCGACAAGACGCGGCTCGCCGCGCTCGAGTCCGAGCTGCACGACCGAGTCGTCGGCCAGGACGACGCCGTGCGGGCGATCGCCAAGGCGGTACGGCGCAGCCGGACCGGCATGGGCGACCCGCGTCGTCCGGTGGGCAGTTTCCTGTTCCTCGGCCCGACGGGTGTCGGCAAGACCGAACTCGCGAAGGCCCTGGCGTCGTCGCTGTTCGGTGACGAGTCCGCCATGCTCCGCTTCGACATGAGCGAGTTCGGCGAACGCCACACCGTCTCCCGCCTGGTCGGTGCCCCTCCCGGGTACGTCGGCTACGACGAGGCCGGCCAGCTCACCGAGCGTGTCCGCCGCAACCCGTACTCGGTGATCCTGCTCGACGAGGTCGAGAAGGCCCACCCGGACGTCTTCAACCTGCTGCTGCAGGTCCTCGACGACGGGCGGCTCACCGACGGGCAGGGGCGGACGGTCGACTTCCGGAACACGGTCGTCATCATGACGTCGAACATCGGCTCGGAGTTCCTGGCCTCCCGCTCGGGAGCGCTCGGGTTCTCCCCGGTCGGCGCGACGGACGGCTACGCCGAAGACGACCTGCGGGCCCGCGTCATGGGCAAGCTGCGCGAGGCGATGCGGCCCGAGTTCATCAACCGCATCGACGAGATCGTGCTGTTCCGCAAGCTCGACCGGTCCCAGATCGCGTCGATCGTGTCGCTGCTGCTGCAGGACACGGCGCTCCGGCTGGTCGCACAGGACATGCTCCTGTCGGTGTCCGACGCGGCGGTCGACTGGCTCGCCGAGCACGGGTACGAGCCGGAGTACGGCGCCCGCCCGCTCCGTCGGCTCATCCAGCGCGAGGTCGACGACCGCATCGCGACCCTGGTGGTCGAGGGCGGGGTCACCGCGGGTGACACCGTGCGGATCGACGTCGAGGGCGATGCCCTGACGGCGAGCGTCGCGGAGCACGCGGCGGTCTAGTCCGGTCGCACGCACACACGAAGGCCCGGTACCGATTCGGTACCGGGCCTTCGGCGTGCGCGGACCCCCGCGGTGTTGCGCCGCCGCCGCGCGCCGTGCGTGCTCAGTCACACGGTGCGAGGTTGCCCGCACCGTGCAGGCCTGTGATCCCGCACCGAGCGCGCGGGCTGCCACCGGTCCGCGGACGACGCACGGTGCAGCCGGGAGGCCCGGCGCTCGTGCGCGACGGGAACTCGGCACGGGGCCTGCTCGTCGACACGAGAACACGAACCTCGCACCGTGATCAGCCTGTTCGGGAATGCAATTCCGGATGTTTTCCGGAAAAGGGGTTGCGCTCCGAATTGCGGTGCCGATAGTGTTCACTCGTCGCGAACGGTCGAACATTCGACCCGGACGACTCCACCAGCTCGAGACCGAAAGGGGGCCGACCATGATGATCTCAACGACCACTCCGTTCCGTGGAATCCGTGGACGCGTCGGTACCCCGTTCCGCGTCCGCTGACCCGGAGCGTCCCACTCTCCTGACACCTGTGCCTCCGGGCACCGTGCGCTGAGCCGATCAGGCTCGCGCAGCACCGGTTCGTTCATCCGCTGAGCGGCTCGACGGCACGTTGATGCGTGCCGTCCGATCTGCGCGGACGACGCCGGAAGAATGTCGGTGGACAGTGCGACGCTCTCGGTGTCGACGAGCATTCCGCGATCGTTGTCCGAACCTTTCCGGACCATCCCGGAGTGCATTCTCACGCATTCATTTCCTACTGCCCGCAACCCGGGCGGATTCGTCCTGCCCGACACCCGGGCAGCTCTGCCGTGCCCTGAAGGGGAACACCGTGTCCACGAAGACCACCACCCGTCCACCCGATACCCGCGCGGTGCGCCGCCGGGTCTCACTCGCCGACCGCATCGCACTCCGAGTCGGGATGTCGCTCATCATCTGGAGCCGACGCACCCGCAAGGAGCGGCCCGAGGTCGACCTCGCCACGCTGGCCCGCATGGAGCGCGAACGCCAGCAGCGCGAGTCCGACTGGATCACCCAGGGCGCCGCCATGCGGATGTGGCGCTGACCCGCGGCGCTGGGGTGCCGGCGCTGTCGTCGGCGTCACGCACGCACGGTGCGTCATCCCGGAGCCCGTGCGGCCGGAACGGCTCGGTGCGAGGAAACAACCTCGCACCGAGCCACCTTCGGCAAACCGTCCGACGGAACCCGCACCGTGCCGCGAACGGTTGGCCCCGCACGAGGCGACCAGCCTCGCACCGTGCGCCGACGTGTCGGACGCACCGCGGGCCTCCCGTACCGTTGGCGGGTGACCGAAACCGCAGCTGCACTCGTCGAACGCCTCACCGCCCTCGTGCCGGACTTCCCGAAACCGGGGGTGCTCTTCCGTGACGTGACGCCGGTGTTCTCGGACGCCGTCGCGTTCGGCCGCGTGTGCGAAGCACTCGCGGCACCGTTCGCGGTCGGAGCCGGGTTCGACGCGGTCGCCGGCATCGAGGCCCGGGGCTTCGCACTGGCCGGGGGCATCGCCGCCCAGCACCAGGTCGGCGTGCTCACCGTGCGCAAGGCGGGGAAGCTCCCCGGCGAGGTCCTCAGCGAGCAGTACGCGCTGGAGTACGGCGAGGCCGAGCTCGAACTGCGCCCCGGCCAGCTGCCGGCCGGCACCCGGGTGCTCGTCGTCGACGACGTCCTGGCCACCGGCGGGACCGGCGCTGCGACCATCACGCTGCTCGAACGTGCCGGGTACCAGGCCATCGGCTTCGCCGCTCTGCTCGAGCTCGACGGCCTGAACGGGCGCGAGCGTCTCGAGCCGCGCCTGCCCGTCGCGACGCTCGGCGCCGTCCCGGCCTGAGCGCGGGCAACCGCGCGGTCGGGGCGGCATCCGTTCGCTCCACAAGCGCGTCCCCGGCGTCCGCACGCGAGCACGTCTCGCACTAGTCTTGACGCACCATTTCGATCGAGGAGTCCCATCATCGTGACCGAGTCAGTCGCACCCGCGCCCGCCGAGCTTCCCCAGGCACCCGAGCCCCGGACCGCGACGACGACCACGACCGGCACCGAGCTCTTCGACGGTGAGCGCGGCGTCGTCGCGATCCGCGTCGACGGTGTCCTGAAGGACCTCGCGGCGGACGTGCAGGCCGGCGAGACCGCCGAGGCCGTCACCCTGCAGGAGCAGGACGGGCTCGACATCCTCCGCCACTCGGCCGCCCACGTGCTGGCGCAGGCCGTGCAGCAGATCAACCCGGACGCCAAGCTCGGGATCGGGCCGCCCGTCACCGATGGCTTCTACTACGACTTCGACGTCGCCGAGCCCTTCACCCCCGAAGACCTCAAGGCGATCGAGAAGGGCATGGACCGCATCGTCAAGCAGGCCCAGCGCTTCCGTCGCGTGGTCGTCACCGACGAGCAGGCACGCGAGCTGATGGCGGGGGAGCCCTACAAGCAGGAGCTCATCGGCCTCAAGGGTGCGGCGTCCGACGGTGACTCCGGCGAGAGCGTCGAGGTCGGTGCCGGCGAGCTCACCGTGTACGAGAACGTCGACCCGAAGTCGGGCGAGGTGCTCTGGCAGGACCTCTGCCGCGGCCCGCACGTCCCGCACACCCGCTGGATCGGCAACGCCGCCAAGCTCATGCGCGTCGCCGCCGCGTACTGGCGCGGCTCGGAGAAGAACCCGCAGCTGCAGCGCATCTACGGCACCGCCTGGCCCGACAAGGACCAGCTCAAGGCGTACCTGGTGCGCCTCGAGGAAGCCGCCAAGCGCGACCACCGCAAGCTCGGCGCCGAACTCGACCTGTTCTCGTTCCCCGACGAGATCGGTTCCGGCCTGGCGATCTTCCACCCGAAGGGCGGCATCATCCGCCGCGAGATGGAGGACTACTCGCGCCGTCGGCACGAGGAGAACGGCTACTCGTTCGTCTACACGCCCCACATCACCAAGGGCGACCTGTTCGAGACCTCCGGGCACCTCGGCTGGTACAAGGACGGCATGTTCCCGGCCATGCACATGGACGAGGCGAAGGACGAGGACGGCAACGTCACCCGGCAGGGCGCCGACTACTACCTCAAGCCGATGAACTGCCCGATGCACATCCTGGCGTACCGGTCGCAGCCCCGCTCCTACCGCGACCTGCCGCTCCGGATGTTCGAGTTCGGCACGGTGTACCGCAACGAGAAGTCCGGCGTCATCCACGGCCTCACCCGCGTGCGCGGCCTGACCCAGGACGACGCGCACATCTTCACCACGCAGGAGAAGATGAAGGAGGAGCTGACCACGACCCTCGCGTTCGTGCTCTCGCTCCTGCGCGACTACGGGCTCGACGACTTCTACCTCGAGCTGTCGACGAAGGACCCGGAGAAGTACGTCGGTGACGACGAGGTCTGGGACGTCGCGACGGAGACCCTGCGCCAGGTCGCCGAGGAGTCCGGCCTCGAGCTCGTCCCCGACCCCGCCGGCGCCGCGTTCTACGGCCCGAAGATCTCCGTGCAGGCCCGCGACGCCATCGGACGCACCTGGCAGATGTCGACCGTGCAGCTCGACTTCAACCTGCCCGAGCGCTTCGGCATCGACTACACCGCGGCCGACGGCTCGCGCCAGCGTCCGGTGATGATCCACCGTGCGCTGTTCGGCTCGATCGAGCGCTTCTTCGGTGTTCTCACCGAGCACTACGCGGGCGCGTTCCCGGCGTGGCTGTCGCCCGTCCAGGTCGTCGGCATCCCGGTCGCGGCCGAGTACGGCGACTACCTCGACGAGGTCATCGCGAAGCTCCGCGCGCACGGCGTCCGCGCCGAGGTCGACCACTCGGACGACCGCATGCAGAAGAAGATCCGCACGCACACCAAGGCGAAGGTGCCGTTCCAGCTCATCGCCGGTGGCGACGACCGCGATGCCGGCGCCGTCAGCTTCCGCTTCCGCGACGGCCGCCAGGACAACGCGGTGCCCGTCGACGAGGCCGTGGACCGCATCCTCACCGCGATCCGCGAGCGCACGCAGGTCTGATGGCGCAGTCGGGAGGCCCGGAGCAGGCCGGTGGGACCGGTCACGTCGACGACGTGGCCGGCCCCACCGCCGCCGCGCCCTCCGAGGGCGCGGACACCGATCCGCTGGTGATCCGCGACGCGGCCACCGGCGCAGCCGTCCCGGACGCGTTCCAGCGGCTCTGGAACCCGCACCGGATGGCCTACATCGACGCCGGCCGCGAAGGTCGGGGACGCGGGCACGACGACGACTGCCCGTTCTGCGAAGCCCCGCGGAAGTCCGACGAGGACGCCCTGATCGTGGCCCGGGGCGAGCACGCCTACGTGCTGCTCAACCTGTTCCCGTACAACAACGGGCACCTGCTGGTCTGCCCGTACCGCCACGTCCCGCTCTACGACGAGGCGACGCCTGACGAGCTACGCGAGATCGGCGAGCTGACGCAGACCGCGATGCGGGTGCTGCGCGAGGTCTCGCACTGCGACGGCTTCAACATCGGCATGAACCAGGGCGAGGTCGCCGGTGCCGGCGTGGCCGCACACCTGCACCAGCACATCGTCCCGCGGTGGCAGTCGGACGCGAACTTCTTCCCGATCATCGCCCGGACGAAGTCCATGTCGCAGTTGCTCGGCGAGACCCGTCGACTCGTCGCCGACGGGTGGCCCCGGGCGCACTAGACTGGTCGGCATCATGAGCGACAGCACCAGCACCTCCGGCACCCCTGGCACCTCGATCACCGGCTCCGACCGCGTCAAGCGCGGACTCGCCGAGATGCTCAAGGGCGGCGTGATCATGGACGTCGTCGACGCCGAGCAGGCCCGCATCGCGGAAGAAGCCGGTGCGACCGCCGTCATGGCCCTCGAGCGCGTCCCCGCCGACATCCGCGCGCAGGGCGGCGTCGCCCGCATGTCCGACCCCTCGATGATCGAGGAGATCATCGCCGCGGTGTCGATCCCCGTCATGGCGAAGGCCCGCATCGGCCACTTCGTCGAGGCGCAGGTGCTGCAGGAGCTCGGCGTCGACTACATCGACGAGTCCGAGGTGCTGTCGCCGGCCGACTACGTGAACCACATCGACAAGTGGAAGTTCACCACCCCGTTCGTCTGCGGTGCCACCAACCTGGGCGAGGCGCTCCGTCGCATCACCGAGGGCGCGGCCATGATCCGTTCCAAGGGCGAGGCCGGCACGGGCGACGTGTCCGAGGCCACCAAGCACATCCGCACCATCACCAAGGAGATCGCGGCGCTCCGCAACCTGCGTGACGACGAGCTCTACGTCGCCGCCAAGGAGCTCCAGGCCCCGATCGACGTCGTGCAGGAAGTGGCCCGCACCGGCAAGCTCCCCGTCGTCCTCTTCACCGCCGGTGGTGTCGCCACCCCGGCCGACGCCGCGATGATGATGCAGCTCGGCGCCGACGGTGTCTTCGTCGGTTCCGGCATCTTCAAGTCCGGCGACCCGGCAGCGCGTGCCGCCGCGATCGTCAAGGCGACGACCTTCCACGACGACCCCAAGGTCATCGCCGAGGTCTCCCGTGGTCTGGGCGAGGCGATGGTCGGCATCAACGTCGCCGACGTCCCCGCACCGCACCGCCTCGCCGAGCGTGGCTGGTAGTCCGACGAGCGCCGCTCGGCCCCGCATCGGGGTCCTGGCGCTGCAGGGTGACTTCCGCGAGCACATCGCCTCGCTGACCGCACTCGGCGCCGACGTGGTGCCGCTCCGTCGCCCCGAGGAGATCGAGACCCTCGACGGCGTCGTGATCCCCGGGGGCGAGTCGAGCGTGATGGACAAGCTGTCCCGCGGGTTCGGCGTCGCCGAGCCCCTCGCCGACGCGATCCGCGGTGGCCTGCCCACCTACGGCACCTGCGCCGGCATGATCATGCTGTCGTCGCGGATCACCGACGGCATCAGCGGCCAGCAGACCCTCGACGTGCTCGACACCACCGTGCGCCGCAATGCGTTCGGTGCGCAGAACGACTCGTTCGAGATCGACATCCCGATGCCCGACCTGGGCGACGCCCCGGTCCACGCGGTGTTCATCCGAGCCCCCGTGGTGGAGCAGCGCGGCGACGACGTCCACGTCCTCGGCGCACTGCCCGACGGCCAGGTCGTCGCCGTGCAGCAGGGCAACGTCATCGCCAGCGCGTTCCACCCCGAGGTCGCGGGCGAGGACCGCTTCCACCGCCGGTTCCTCGACCTGGTGCGCAACGCCTGAGGCGTGAGCGCCCACTCGCCGCACCGACGGGACGGAAGCCGCGCCGCGCCTCCAGGCCGGTGTTCGGCCCACAGGGCCGCTAAACTGAGCGGGACTTTCCGCAAGACGCAAGGAGAACCGTGTCCGGGCATTCCAAGTGGGCAACGACCAAGCACAAGAAGGCGGTCATCGACCAGCGCCGTGCCAAGTCGTTCGCCAAGCTGATCAAGAACATCGAGGTCGCCGCGAAGATGGGCGGTGCCGACATGTCCGGCAACCCGACCCTGGTCGACGCCGTGCAGAAGGCGAAGAAGACCTCGGTCCCCAACGACAACATCGACCGCGCCGTCAAGCGCGGTGCGGGTCTCACGGGCGAGACCATCGAGTACACGACGATCATGTACGAGGGGTACGGCCCCAACGGCGTCGCGATGCTCATCGAGTGCCTCACGGACAACAAGAACCGTGCTGCGGCCGAGGTCCGGACCGCGATGTCGCGCAACGGCGGCACCATGGCCGACCCGGGCAGCGTCGCCTACAACTTCTCGCGCAAGGGCGTCATCTCGGTCACGAAGACCGACGGCCTCGACGAGGACACCGTGATGACCGCGGTGCTGGACGCCGGTGTCGAGGACGTCATCGACCAGGGCGGCGGCTTCGAGATCATCACCGAGGCGAGCGACCTGGTCGCCGCCCGCACCGCCCTGCAGGACGCCGGCATCGACTACGACTCCGCCGACGCCGAGTTCGTGCCCGGCCTCAAGGTCCCGGTCGACGCCGAGACCGCCCGCAAGGTGTTCCGCCTGATCGACGCGCTCGAGGACTCGGACGACGTGCAGAACGTCTACTCGAACTTCGACATCCCCGCGGACGTCCAGGCCGAGCTCGACGAGGACGAGGGCGAGTAACCGTGCTCCGTGTGCTCGGGGTGGACCCCGGGCTCACCCGGTGCGGCGTCGGCGTCGTCGAGGTCGCACCGAACCGGCGCGCACGGCTCGTCCACGTGACGGTCGTCCGCACCCCGCCGGACATGCCGCTCGAGCAGCGGCTGCTCCGCATCGCCGACGGCATCGCCGCCGAGATCGACGAGCACCACCCGGATGCGGTCGCCGTCGAGCGGGTGTTCGCGCAGGCGAACGTCCGCACCGTGATGGGCACCGCGCAGGCCGCCGGCCTGGCGCTGCACGCCGCGGCCGCCCGCGGCCTACCCGTCGGCCTGCACACCCCCTCCGAGGTCAAGGCCGCCGTCACCGGCTACGGCAACGCCGACAAGCGTCAGGTGCAGACCATGATCGCGCGCGTGCTCGGTCTGGACGAGGCCCCGAAGCCGGCCGACGCCGCCGACGCGCTCGCGTTGGCCGTGTGCCATGCCTGGAGGCTCGGATCACCCGACGCCGCCGGCTCGCGTGCCACGAACCTCACCCCGGCACAGCGTGCCTGGCGGGACGCCCAGGGCGGCACCGTCGACTCGCCGCTGGCCCGCGCGGCCGCCGCCGCGGCCCGCCCGCAGCGTGGCAGGTCGGCGTCGTCGGTGGGCGGCCCTAGGCTCGGAGCATGATCGCGAGTCTCCGGGGCACCTGCATCGACATCGCCGGTTCGGCCGTGGTGATCGAGGTCGGGGGAGTCGGGTACGCCATCACCGTGACCCCCGCACACGCGCTGACGATGCGCCACGGTTCCGAGGTGTTCGTGCGGACCGCCATGATCGTGCGCGAGGACGAGCACCTGCTCTTCGGGTTCGAGTCGACCGACGCGCTGCAGGTGTTCGACCTGCTCCGCGGGGTCTCCGGCGTCGGCCCGAAGTCCGCGATGGGCGTCCTGGCCCACATGGACCCGGCGCAGATCGCGAACGCCGTCGCGAACGAGGACGACGGTGCCTTCCGCAAGGTCTCCGGCATCGGCCCGAAGACCGCCAAGCTCATCATCGTCGCGCTCTCCGGCAAGCTCGTGGCCTTCGAGCAGGCAGCCGTGGTCGCGACAGCACGGGGGACCGCAGTGCACCCCGCCGCGGTCGACGTCGTCTCGGCGCTCATCGGCCTCGGCTGGCGCGAGGACGCGGCACAGTCCGCGGTCGACGACGCCGTCGCCAACGAGCCCGGTGCCGCCGCGATGGGCACCCAGGCCCTGCTCCGCGCCGCCCTCGGCGCCCTGCGACCCGCGGCAGCCGGCCGGTGAGCGGCATCACGTCCGCCGGCGCCGAGTCGCAGGAGGAACTCGCGTTCGAAGGCGCGCTCCGTCCGCGCTCGCTCGACGAGTTCGTCGGGCAGCGCAAGGTCCGCGGGCAGCTCGACCTGCTCCTCAAGGCCGCGGGCATGCAGGAGCGCACGCCCGACCACATCCTGATGGCGGGTCCTCCCGGCCTCGGCAAGACCACGCTCGCGATGATCGTCGCGCACGAGACCGGGCGACCGCTGCGCATGTCGAGCGGCCCGGCGATCCAGCACGCCGGTGACCTCGCCGCCGTGCTGTCGTCCCTGGTCCCGGGCGAAGTGCTGTTCATCGACGAGATCCACCGCATGGCCCGCTCGGCAGAAGAGATGCTCTACCTGGCGATGGAGGACTTCCGCATCGACGTGATGGTGGGCAAGGGTGCGGGTGCCACGAGCATCCCGCTCGACCTCGCACCGTTCACGCTCGTCGGCGCCACCACCCGGGCTGGCCTGTTGCCGAACCCGCTGCGCGACCGCTTCGGGTTCACCGCCCACCTCGAGTTCTACGAGAAGGACGAGCTCGAGCAGGTCCTGATCCGTGCGGCCCACCTGCTCGAGCTCGACATCGACCGGACCGCCCTGCGCGAGATCGCCGGACGCTCCCGCGGCACCCCGCGCATCGCGAACCGCCTGCTCCGCCGGGTGCGCGACTACGCCCTCGTGCACCGCACCACCGACGGCATGGCCGCGGTCCAGGGTGCGCTCGACCTGTACGACGTCGACGAACTCGGGCTCGACCGGCTCGACCGGGCCGTGGTCGAGATCATGCTGACCCGGTTCGACGGGGGCCCGGTCGGCCTGAACACCCTCGCCGTCTCCGTCGGTGAGGAATCCGAGACCATCGAGTCGGTCGTCGAACCGTTCCTCGTCCGCGTCGGGCTCGTGACCCGCACCCCCCGCGGGCGCATCGCGACACCGCGGGCCTGGCGACACCTCGGCCTCACCCCGGGACAGGCCGACGGCGGGCAGCCGGGGCTCTTCGACGACCAGGACACCGACGACTGAACGCCGATCAGTCGAGTGACATGCCACGGACACCGGCGTGCCCTAGACTGCTACGGCCCGAAACCGAGCAACCAGAGAAGGCAACGCATCATGGGTCAAGAAGTCATCCTCATCGTCATCGTCGTGGCGTTCGCGGCCTTCATGTTCTACAACAGCCGCAAGCGCAAGAAGCAGCAGGCCGAACTCGTGGACAAGATGGTCCCGGGCGCCAAGGTCATGCTGTCCTTCGGCCTCTACGGCACGCTCCTCTCCGTGAACGAGGAGAAGGTCACCGCTGACGTCCAGATCGCACCGGGGACCATCGTCACCGTGCACCGCCAGACCCTGTCGCGCGTCGTCGACGACAACGCGTCCGACGTCGAGACCACCACGACCACCGAGGACGAGCAGAAGCCGGTGGCCGAGCTCAACGGCGAGCCGGTCTACGGCGAGCGGGTCGACACCGACCGCGTCGACGAGACCGACGCCACGAAGCGCAAGTCCGACGACTGACGCCCTCGGCCGCCGGGTCGTCTGACCCGGCGGCTTCCCTCTGCCGTCGCACGGTGTGCCGACGGTCCTGAACAGAAAGACGAGACGACCGGTGGCACGATCGACACCCGTCAAGAAGGCGCTGCGCTCGCTCACCTGGTTGGTGATCCTGATGGCGATCCTCGCCGGCGTGAACACCGCCGCGTCGATCCTCGCCGGCTCTTCGAAGGACGACACCGACAAGTGGTACCAGGGCGCGAGCTGGGTGCCGGAGCTGGCTCTGGACCTGCAGGGCGGCACGCAGCTGACCCTCGCGGCGCAGAACACCGAGGGCGACTCCGTCACCTCGCAGCAGCTGCAGCAGGCGGTGAACATCATCCGCCAGCGCATCGACGCCACCGGTGTCTCCGAGTCCGAGATCAACACCCAGGGCGCGAACAACATCGTCGTCTCGATCCCGGGTCGCCCCGACAAGGCCACGATCGACCGCATCGAGGCAGCCGCCAAGCTGACCTTCCGCCCGGTGCTCTTCACCGAGGCCGCATCGAGCTCGGCCGTCGGTGGCGACGGCAAGGGCACCGCTTCGCCGACGCCCTACTCGCCGCCGGCATCGCTCGCCGCGACGCCGAGCGCGAAGCCGTCGAACGCGAGCGACCTGAACTGGGTCACGCCGAAGCTGCAGGACCTGTACACCAACTACAACTGTGCAGCACCGGACGACATCACCGCGGCACCCGATGACGAGCCCCTCGTCACCTGTGACCAGACGGGCGCGGCGAAGTTCATCCTCGGACCGGTCGAGGTCCTCGGAGCCGACGTCAGCAACGCCACCTCGGGTCTCGCCACCGACTCGCAGGGCACATCGACGGGCCAGTGGGCCGTCAACCTGACGTTCAACGGTGAGGGTTCGAAGGACTTCCGCACCGTCACGAACCGTCTCGTGTCGCTCCAGCAGCCGCAGAACCAGTTCGCGATCGTGCTCGACGGCACGGTGATCGAAGCCCCGACGACGAACTCCGCGATCACCAACGGCAAGGCGCAGATCAGCGGGAACTTCACCGCCGAGTCTGCCAAGACCCTCGCCGACCAGCTCAAGTACGGTGCGCTGCCGATCAACTTCCAGGTGCAGTCGAACGAGAACATCTCGGCGACGCTCGGCACCGCGCAGCTCATCGGTGGCCTCGTCGCCGGTCTGATCGGCCTGATCCTCGTGATCATCTACTCCGTGATCCAGTACCGCGCCCTGGCGTTCGTCACCGTGCTGTCGCTTGGGATCGCCGCCGTGCTCACCTACCTGGTGATCGCGATCATGTCGTGGCGCGTCGACTACCGCCTGTCGTTGGCCGGTGTGGCGGGTCTGATCGTCGCCATCGGCATCACGGCGGACTCGTTCATCGTCTACTTCGAGCGCATCCGTGACGAACTCCGTGACGGACGCGCCCTCGAGAGCGCGGTCGAGTCCGGCTGGAAGCGCGCGCTCCGCACGATCCTGGCCTCCGACGCGGTGAACTTCCTCGCCGCCGTCACGCTCTACGTGCTCGCAGTCGCGGACGTGAAGGGCTTCGCGTTCACGCTGCTCCTCACGACCCTCATCGACATCGTGGTGGTCGCGCTCTTCACCCACCCGATGATGCAGCTCATCGCCCGCAGCCGGTTCTTCGGCGAGGGGCACCGGTTCAGCGGTCTCGACCCGGCAGCACTCGGTGCCGTCTACCGGGGGCGCGCACAGTTCCGCGCACCCGTCGTGGACGGCAAGCGCCAGCGCAGTGCCGGTGAGGCACAGCGCCGACAGACGATCGCGGAACGGAAGGCCCAGCAGGCCTCCGGCGACAACGGCTCGACGCCGGACGGGAAGGACGACTGATGGCCAGCTTCAGCCAGTTCGGCAGCGACCTCTACACGGGGAAGCGGTCGTACGACATCATCGGGCGCCGGAAGACCTGGTACCTCATCGCCCTTGCGATGATCCTGATCTCCCTGGTCACCCCGTGGCTCCGTGGCGGGTACCAGCTCGGCATCGAGTTCACCGGCGGCTCGGAGTTCACGATCTCCGACGTCAAGACGCTCGACCAGAACATCGCCACCGAGACCGTCGAGGACGTCGTCCCGGAGTCGATCCCGCGCGTCTCGCAGCTCGGCACGCACGGCATCCGCGTGCAGACCGGGCAGCTCACCGACCGGCAGACGACCGAGGTGCAGGACGCCCTGGCGAAGGCCTACTACGTCCCCGAGAGCCAGGTCGCCGCGACCTTCATCGGCGCGACGTGGGGTGCCGACGTGCTCGCGCAGGCCATCCGTGGTCTCGTGATCTTCCTCGCCCTCGCCGCGGTCTTCATGACGCTCTACTTCCGCACCTGGAAGATGTCACTGTCCGCGATGGCCGCGCTGCTGCACGACCTGCTCATCACGGCCGGCGTGTACGGCATCGTCGGGCTCGAGGTCACGCCCGCGGCGGTCATCGGCTTCCTGACGATCCTCGGCTACTCGCTCTACGACACCGTGGTGGTCTTCGACAAGGTGCGTGAGAACACCGCGCAGGAGTCGATCCGGACGTTCAAGCAGTCGGTCAACCTCGCGGTCAACCAGACCCTCGTCCGATCGATCAACACCTCGGTCGTGGCACTGCTGCCGGTCGCGGCGATCCTCTTCATCGGGTCGTACGTGCTCGGCGCCGGTACCCTGCGCGACATCTCGCTCGCGCTGTTCATCGGCATCATCGTCGGCACCTACTCGACGATCTTCATCGCGTCGCCGATGTACGCGCAGCTCCGCGAGAACGAGCCGAAGATCAAGGAGTCGGACGCCAAGAAGACCGCGGCGGCCGAGAAGCGCCGACGCGAGGTCGACGCAGCAGAGGCGAACGTCTGATGCCCATCGAGATCCAGGAGATCGACGTCGCCGAGGCCCAGCGCCGCATCGACGCCGGAGCGCGCCTGTTCGACGTCCGCGAGCAGGGGGAGTGGGACGAGGTCCACGCTCCCCAGGCAACGCTCGTGCCGATGTCGGAGTTCGTGGACCGCTGGCAGGAGATCGACGGCGGCGACCAGCCGGCCATCATCGTCTGCCACTCCGGCGGCCGTTCGTCGCGCATCGTCGCGGCGCTCGAGCAGTCGGGGGTCCCGGCCGTCAACCTCTCCGGCGGCATGCTCGCCTGGGAGCAGGCGGGGGCACCGGTGGAGCGCGACGGGACCGCTGCGTCCCAGGTGAACGGCTGACGGCGGGGAGCGACCGAAGCGCGTCCCGAGGTACAAACACGATGAGGCGGCACCCTGGCTGGGGTGCCGCCTCATCGTCTGTGGATCAGACTCCGCTCGCCGAGAACGATCCGCTGCAGATCGTCGATGTCGCGCACTTGGCGCGGAACTTCGCCTGCGCTGCGACATTTCCCCACGGAACGCTGGTCAAGCCCGGTGTCCTCGTGTCAGCGACGCCGAGGTTGTACCACTTCGACCAGGTGCCGAACTCACTGCCGCTGTACCCGCGGTAGTAGCCGAGGCCCTGTCCCGCGTTCGTCTGAGACGTCGAGGACGCAACCGTGAACCGGTACTTGACCTTCACCCCGGTGTCGGCACCGATGATGTTCGGTCCAGCGAACGCCTTGGACCAACTCGACGCGCTCGAGGCGAGGTAGGCGTAGTTCGACGCAGCAGCCGCGCTGACCTGGAGTGGCGTCGTCGATTGCTCCTGTGCGGAAGCGGGCAGTGCTCGGCGTGCTCCGTAAAGCTTCCCGAGCTTGGCGTTCGTCAGGCCGTTCGGCAGTGAACCGTCGGCCTCGGGAATGACCACGACCGTATCCGCACCGATCTTCCCCGTGGGGAAGAACACCCCGTCCGCAGTCACTCGAGCGGCCGACGGATCGGCGATCACGTAGCCGCCGTCCGTGTTGTGGTCAGCCGTCGAAGCATTTGCTGGCGCTGCCCCAAGCGCGAGCAGGGCTGCTGCGACGGGCACGGCGAAGATGGCGAGCGTTTTCTTCTTGTTCATTTTTTCTCCCCAGAAAGGGCGTCAGCATTGACGCCTTCGTAATGGACGAACCCCTTCTCGTCCTGATTCCGACGCTATTGTCGCGATGCACCGAGAGTCAACATGTATCGAACGACTTGCATGCCGGACTGTAGAACCCTTCAGGGTGGCCGACCCCCTCATCGAGCGCACCACACCCCAGCTTCGCGCTCAGGGCGAACCCAGTCACGGAGCGCTCTACGACACGCGTAGGCTTGGTGGATCGAGCAGGTTGGCCAGAGGAGGCGCATCATGACGGACACCCGCGAAGAGCCGTCCGCGCCGAGCCGCCCGGGTTCCGCCCCGGGCCCCTCGAGCCCGATCGGTCCGAACACCACCGGCAACCTCGGTTCCCTCCGCTCCCTGCTGCCGCGCCTGTTCTCGCGCGCCCAACCGGCCGGCGCCGTGGACACACTGATCCGCACGGTCCGCTCGCACCACCCCAAGGCCGACGTGACGCTCATCGAGCGGGCCTACTCGGTCGCCGAGCGCGCGCACGACGGGCAGAAGCGCAAGTCCGGTGAGCCGTACATCACGCACCCCGTCGCGGTCGCGCAGATCCTGGCCGACCTCGGCATCGGCACGATCACCATCGCGGCTGCGCTCCTGCACGACACGGTGGAGGACACCGACTACCAGCTCGACCAGCTGCGGGCCGACTTCGGCGACGAGATCGCGATGCTCGTCGACGGCGTCACGAAGCTCGACAAGGTCAAGTACGGCGACAGTGCCCAGGCCGAGACCGTTCGCAAGATGGTCATCGCGATGTCGAAGGACATCCGCGTCCTCGTCATCAAGCTCGCCGACCGCCTGCACAACGCCCGCACGTGGGGCTTCGTCGAGTCGACCTCTGCCACGCGCAAGGCGAAGGAGACGCTCGAGATCTACGCGCCGCTCGCGCACCGGCTCGGCATCCAGATGATCAAGCTCGAGCTCGAGGACCTGTCGTTCGCGGTCCTGCACCCGAAGCTCTACGTCGAGATCGACAGCCTGGTCAAGGAACGCCAGCCGAAGCGCGAGCAGTTCGTCCAGAACGTCATCGGGACCCTGAAGAAGGACCTGAAGGCCGCCAAGGTCCGCGGCGACGTCATGGGCCGGCCGAAGCAGTACTACTCGATCTACCAGAAGATGATCGTGCGGGGTCGCGAGTTCGACGAGATCTACGACCTCGTCGGCATCCGCGTGCTCGTGCCGACCGTGCGCGACTGCTACGCCATGCTCGGCTCGGTGCACGCCCGCTGGACCCCGCTGCCCGGTCGCTTCAAGGACTACATCGCGACCCCCAAGTTCAACCTGTACCAGTCGCTGCACACCACGGTGCTCGGACCGCAGGGTCGTGCGGTCGAGATCCAGATCCGCACGCACGAGATGCACCAGCGCGCCGAGTTCGGTGTCGCCGCCCACTGGAAGTACAAGCAGCGTGCTGCCGGCCGTGACGCCGGTACCTCGTCGACCACGGACGACCAGGACATGGCGTGGCTCGCCCACATCACCGACTGGCAGGCCGAGACCAGCGATCCGGGCGAGTTCCTCGATTCCCTGCGCTATGAGATCGGCGCGAAGGAAACCTACGTCTTCACGCCGCAGGGCAAGGTCATCGGGCTCCCCGCCGGAGCCACCCCGGTCGACTTCGCCTACGCCGTGCACACCGAGATCGGCCACCGCACGATGGGTGCGAAGGTCAACGGCCGCCTGGTCCCGCTCGAAAGCCAGTTGTCCAGCGGCGACGTCGTCGAGATCTTCACGTCGAAGAACCCCGATTCCGGCCCCTCGCAGGACTGGTTGCAGTTCGTCCGCAGCCCCCGCGCGCGCAACAAGATCAAGCAGTGGTTCACCAAGGAGCGCCGCGAAGAGGCGATCGAGCAGGGTCGCGACGCCATCGCCCGGGCGATGCGCAAGCAGAACCTGCCGCTCCAGCGCATCATGAGCCAGGACAGCATCGCCGAGGTCGCCTCGTCGATGCGGTACGAGGACGTCTCCGCCCTGTACGCCGCCATCGGCGAGGGCCACGTCTCGACGCAGTCGGTGATCGAGAAGGTCCTCGGCAATGTCCAGACCGAGACCGAGACCGACGAACCCGAACTCGCGTTCCCGCGCCAGGTCACCAGTCGGCAGCTGCGCACGAGCGACAGCGGCGTGCTGGTCCGCGGTGCGCCCGACATCCTCGTGAAGCTCGCGAAGTGCTGCACGCCGGTGCCGGGCGACCAGATCGTGGGCTTCATCACCCGAGGCCAGGGCGTCTCGGTGCACCAGTCGTCGTGCACCAACGTGAAGTCGCTCATGAACGAACCCGACCGGATGATCGAGGTCGAGTGGGCCCCGTCGTCGAAGTCGGTGTTCCTGGTGCAGATCCAGATCGAGGCGCTCGATCGGTCGGGCCTGCTCAGCGACGTCACCCGGGTGCTGACCGACCACCACGTGAACATCCTGTCCGCGACGGTGTCGACCTCGTCCGACCGTCTCGCGCTGAGCCGGTTCGTGTTCGAGATGGGCGACACCATCCACCTCGACCGTGTACTCAACGCGGTGCGACGCATCGACGCCGTCTACGACGTCTACCGCGTCAGCGCCGGCTAGGACGGCAGCGCCCCGCGCGGCCCGTCCGCCGACCGGTCACGAACTGTCGGCTGCAGCCGCGCCAACCGACAGTCCGCGACCACTCGACGGATGTCAGCGGGATGTCCTGACCGCCCGCACGCGCCGCGCCGGGAGGCCCGTGGCAGCCCCGCCCCGCGCCTCCCGTGTCTCCAGCCCGTCGACCGGTCACGACTCGTCGCGTGGGCACCGTTGACCGGTCACGAACCGTCGACTGCGGCCCTGCCAACCGACGCTTCGTGACCACTCGGCGGACGTGAGCGGGGTGTTGTGACCACCTGCACCCTCACCCCGCGCGCGCGACGCCCTACCGCACAGCACCCCCAGCCGCGCCCTGCAGCCCCCGCAACCGCCGCTCGGCCTGCCGCACCATGGGGATCGTCCCGAGGGACCTCAGGCGCGCCTGCAGCTCGGCAGCCGTGACCACCCCGATCGCGAGCAGCCCGTGCACGGCCGTCGCCTCGGCCTCCCCGAACGCACCGGCCGTCGGCCCCGGCGTCCGGAGCAGGTCGACCGCGGTCCGCGCCGGCAGTGTGACCCGCAGCCGCGAGCGCTCGACGGTGTCGTCGACGTCGATCCGGACCTCTCGCAGGCGCACGTCCGGCCCGACGTGGACACGGACCTGGGGCGGGATGCAGGCCTCGAGCGGCGCCGGCGGCCGGGACACCGCACCCCAGATCCACGCGGCGGTCAGCGTGCAAGCGATCAGGCGCGCGTCCCGCAGGACCCAGGCGGCAGCGGCGGCGCGCAACGACGGCGTCTGCGGCTCAGCGGGGGAGGCCCAGCAGGGACCGACGGCGACCAGCTCGCCGGCCAGGACCGCCGCACGCAACTCGGGTTCCGGCCAGTCGTCACTGGTCAGCAGTCGCGGGCGGGGCACCCGCACATCCTGCCCGACCTGCGCACGCGACCGACAGGCCTGTGGACAAGCCACCCACCGGCCGGGAGGCCCGTGGCGGGCCCGCACCGCGCCTCCAGGCCGTCGCCGGTCACGTCCACGGCGTGGGCCACGTCGACGACGCGACCACCCGCGCCCGCGCGCCGGATCGGGCCCGGACGGACGGGACGCGCGCGTTCAGCGCAGGACGTCGGCGCGGTGCACGAGCGCCGCGGCACCGATGAGCGGACCGTCCTGGGACAACCCGGTCGGCACGATCTGCACCTTCGTGACGAACCCGAACTCGACACGCTCCGCCACGGCCTGCCGGGCGTACTCGAACAGGTCCGGGGTGACGTGCGAGAACCCGCCACCGATGGCGACGATCTCGAGGTCGACCAGGCTCGTGGCGGCGGCGATGGCCTGCCCGAGGGCACGGCCGCTCCGCTGGACCGCGGCGACGGCGATCTCGTCGCCCGCGGCGTAGGCGGCCGAGAGCTCCTCACCGGTCGTGCCCGCGAAGCCCTGACGACGTGCCCAGGCGACGGTCTTCGGGCCGCTGGCGATCGCCTCGAGGCAACCGGTGCCGCCGCAGGCGCAGGGGTCGTCGTAGCCGCCGCACTCGACGTGGCCGATGTGGCCGGCGTTGCCCGTCGGTCCGCTGACGGTGCGACCGTGCAGGATGAGCCCGCCGCCGACGCCGGTGGAGACGATCATGCCCATGACGTGCTCGGAGCCCTGGGCCGCGCCGACCCAGTGCTCGGCGAGGGTGATCGCCAGGCCGTCCATGCGGAGCGTCACCGGGACGTCGTCCGGCACGAGCGCCGCGATCCGGTCGCGCAGCGGGTGGCCACGCCAGACCGGCATGTTGAGCGGGGAGACGAGGCCGTGCTCCTCGTCGACCGGGCCGGCGGAACCGACGCCGACGCCGACGAGCGTCGCGTCGGCGGGCAGCGCGCCGAGCGCGGCCGTGACGACCTCGTCGACGGCGGCCTGTAGCTCGTCCGAGGTGCGCTGCGGCCCGGTGGGGCTGCGGAACCGGGTCGCCGGCAGCACGACGCCCTGGTCGGTGACGAGCGCGGCCTCGACCTTCGTGCCGCCGAGGTCGACGGCGAGAGCGAGGGCGGGGGACTGGGGTGCGGTGCTGGACATGCGCGCTCCGATGCGGCGGTCTGGAGGCACGGTGCGGGTCGCCGACGCGTCGTCGCGTCCGGTGGGCTCCGGCCTGGTCGTGGTGGGTCGTGCTGGGTGCGTGGGCTCAGCCCGGTGGGCTCAGCCGGGTCGGCTCAGCCCCGTGGGCTCAGTAGGACGTCGTGTCGTCGCCGAGCGCCGACGCGGCGCCCGTCTCGGCGCGGTGCGCGACCTCGTCGAGGATGCGGGCCGAGGCGCTCGTGCCGATGCGGTTCGCGCCCGCCTCGACCATCTCGAGCAGGGTGTCGAGCCCGCGGACGCCGCCGGAGGCCTTCACGCCGGTGTCGGCACCGACCGTGCGGCGCATCAGGGCGATGTGCTCGGCCGTCGCGCCACCGCCGGCGAACCCGGTCGAGGTCTTCACGAAGGCGGCGCCGGCGGTCTGTGCCGCACGCGAGGCCGCGACGATCTCGTCGTCGGTCAGGAACGCGGTCTCGAGGATCACCTTGACGACGGTGTCGCCGGCGGCGTCGACGACCGCGCGGACGTCCTGCTCGACGCGCTGCCAGTCGCCCGACTTCGCGGCGCCGATGTTCTGCACCATGTCGAGCTCGAACGCGCCGTCGGCCAGCGCCTGCAGCGACTCGGCGACCTTCGCCGCGGTGGACGTGGTGCCGTGCGGGAAGCCGATCACGGTGCCGACGCCGACGCCGGTGCCCGTGAGGCGCTCGACGGCGTGGGCGACGTCGCTCGGACGGACGCAGACGCTGAAGACGCGGTGGGCGGCGGCTTCGTCGAGCTGGGCGTCGACGTCCGCGCGGGTGAGTTCGGGCTTCAGGATCGCGTGGTCGATGAGGCCGCGGACGGCATCGACGGTGACGGGGAAGGCTGCGTTGTCCACCCGGCAAGCCTACCCGTCAGGCGTGCCGCGTAGCGTGCAGGGCATGCAGGTCCTCGTCACCGGCGCCACCGGGTACATCGGTGGTCGTCTCGTCCCTCGTCTCCTCGAAGCCGGCCACTCCGTCCGGGTGTTCGTGCGCAACCCCCGGAAGCTCCAGGACGTCCCGTGGAGCAGTGAGGTCGACGTCGCAGAGGGCGATCTCCAGGACGCCGAGGCGGTGCGCGCCGCCGTCGACGGGATCGAGGCGGTCTACTACCTGGCCCACGCGATGGGGGCCGACGGCGACTTCGAGTCGGCCGAGCGCGAGGCCGCCGAGACCATGGCGCGCGAGGCGAAGGCGGCCGGCGTCAGCCGGTTCGTCTACCTGGGCGGGCTGCACCCCGACGGCGAGCTGTCCAAGCACCTCCGCAGCCGCAAGGAGGTGGGGGAGATCCTCCTCGGCTCGGGCGTGCCGACGGTGGCGTACCAGGCCGGGGTCGTGATCGGCTCGGGCAGCACCTCGTTCGAGATGATCCGGCACCTGACCGACGTCCTGCCGTGGATGCCCGCGCCGCGCTGGGTCCGCAACCACATCCAGCCGATCGCGGTCCGCGACGTCCTGTACTACCTGGTGGCCGCGCTCGACGTCCCCGCCGACGTCAACCGCACCTTCGACATCGGCGGCCCCGACGTCCTGCGGTACGGCCAGATGCTGAACGGCTACGCGGTCGAGGCGAAGCTGCCCCAGCGCCCGATCACGGTCCTGCCGGTGCTCACCCCGCGCCTCGCCGCGCACTGGTTCAACGCCGTCACCCCGATCCCGCGCAAGCTCGCGACGCCGATCATCGAGTCGCTGCAGTTCGAGTGCGTGCAGCGCGAGCACGACATCGACGACGTCGTGCCGCAGCCCGAGGGCGGGCTCACCTCGTACCGTCGGGCCGTCCGCCTCGCGCTGAACAAGATGCGCAGCGGTCAGGTGCAGACGAGCTGGCGCAGCGCGACGCTCTCGAGCGCCTCGGCCGACCCGATGCCGAACGACCCCGACTGGGCCGGGCACACGGTCTACGTCGACGACCGGAAGCGGCACTCCAGTGCCTCCGCCGAGGACGTCTGGCGTGTCGTCGAGTCGATCGGCGGCGACAACGGCTGGTACTCGTTCCCCCTCGCCTGGGTCGCCCGCGGCTGGATGGACAAGATCGCCGGCGGCGTCGGCCTGAACCGCGGCCGGCGTGACCAGCAGCGCCTGGAGCAGGGCGACGCGCTCGACTGGTGGCGCGTCGAACGACTCGAGCGCGGCCGGTACCTGCGACTCCGAGCCGAGTTCAAGTCGCCCGGTCGTGCCTGGCTCGAGATGACCGTCACACCGAACCCCGACGGCGGCAGCGACTACCACCAGCGGGCCATCTACTTCCCGCAGGGGCTGGCCGGGCGGCTGTACTGGTACGGCATCCTGCCGTTCCACGGCATCATCTTCCCCGGTATGGTCGAGCGCATCACCGCCGCCGCCGAGCGGGAGTCCGACCACACCGGGTCCACGCAGCGCAACCGGACGCAGCAGACCGGGACCCCCGAGCCGGCGCACGAGGAGGCAGCATGACCGACGACCGCAGCCCCGTCCTCTTCCTGGGGGACAGCATCACCGAACAGGGCGACTGGGACACCTGGCTCCCCGACGAGCACACGCTGAACCAGGGCATCGGTGGCGACACGACCGACGGCGTGCTGACGCGCCTCGACGCCGTCGTCGCCGAACAGCCCGAGGTGATCGTGCTGCTCATCGGCACGAACGACTTCGGCAACCACCGCGCCAGCGCCGAGCACGTGGTCCGCAACGTCGAGACCATCCTGGTCACGCTCCGCCGCGAGCTGCCGGGCGTGCGCCTGCTGCTCGTGTCGATCCTGCCCCGGCAGGCCGAGTACGCCACGAAGATCGAGCAGGCCAACCGGCACCTCCGCCAGTTCGTCGCCACGTGCCACGCGCAGTACCTCGACGCCTGGCCCGCCCTGGCCGACGGCGACCACCTGGACGCCCGCTTCACCGAGGACGGCCTGCACCTGACCGAAGACGGCTACCGCGCGCTGGTCGGCGAGCTGGTGCCGGCGCTCGAGCGCGTCCGCGACCTGCCGCCGATGTCGCGGTCGATCCAGGCGATCGACCTCGACGGCTCCGCGGACTGATGGCCGCACGCAAGGGGCGGCCCCCGGTGGGGTCGTCCCAGCACGGCGTGCCCGCAGGGTCCCCTCGACCCGCAGGGCCCCCGCGACCCGCAGCCGCCGCACCGGCCAGCGGTGCCCGCACCACCCCGCCCTTCACCCGGCCCGCATTGGCGCCGTCGATGATCGCGGCGATCGTGCTGCTGGCCTGTGTCGCCATCGTCGACTCGTCGGGCTTCGTCTTCGCCCGCTGGGGCGTCACGGTGCTCGCGTTGATCGTGCTCGTCTTCAGCGTGCGCGGGAAGGTCTGGTGGGCCGCCCTGCTCATGGCCGCCGTCGCCGTCTGCTGGAACCCGCTCGTCACGGTGCCGATCCCCGGACAGGTGTGGGCGGCACTGCAGCTGGTGGCCGCCGCGCTGTTCATCGTGGTGGGCATCGTGGTCAAGGTGCCCCGCGAGTCGGACGGACGGTAGGATCGGCAGGTCGGGTACAGGACCCGACCGCACACCCGAAGGGCATGGATGAACGACGAGACCGAGCCGGTGACCGAGAGTCCTCTGCTGAACCCTCGACCGTCCTCCGGCGGTCTCGACCGGTCCGACGTCGTCGTCCGCAAGGGGCGACTGACCCTGATCAACGGACACCTCACGCCGCAGCAGTCGATGATCGAGGACCTGCTGTTCCTCGACGACGCACTCACCGCGGCTGACGTCGACCACCTGCTCATCCGCGGCAACGACCAGCGCCCGGTGATCGCCCTCGACGAGCGTGACCGCCAGCGCGCCGAGAGCGCCGTGATGTCCGCAGCCGTCAACGAGCCCTTCTACGCGAAGCCCCCGGGCAAGCCGGCCGTGCTCGTGCAGGACGACGGACTCGGCTCCGTCGAGGAACCCGTGCTCCGCGTGTTCCGCCCGCGGCTCGAGCCGCTCGGACGCCTGCGCTACGGCGCCGAGACGAGCGTCCAGCTCGAGTTCTGGCGCGTCACCGACATCGAGGTCCTCGCACCTGTCGAGAACGCCCTGATGCGTCGCAGTCTGCCGATCGACGAGTTCGTCCTCGTCGACATCGAGCGCTACGGCCGCACCTGGCGCACCGTCGAGCACATGTTCGACGATCATGTGTCGGACATCCGGTTCCCGATCGACATCGTCTTCTCGTGGGTCGACGGCAACGCGATCGAGTACCAGCGCGCCCGCCAGGCCGCACAGTCGAACGCGGTCCTGGGCGAGGGCGACGACGCCCCGGCCCGCTTCCGCCAGATCGACGAGCTGAAGTACGCGCTCCGCTCGGTGCACACCTTCGCGCCGTGGATCCGCCAGATCTACATCGCGACGGACTCCCCGGCGCCGCACTGGCTCGCCGAGCACCCGAAGGTCCGCATCGTCCGCAGCGAGGAGTTCTTCGCCGACCCCTCCGTGCTGCCGACGCACAACTCGCAGGCCGTCGAGTCGCAGCTGCACCACATCCCGGGCATCAGCGAGCACTTCATCTACTCGAACGACGACATGTTCTTCGGACGCCTCGTCGACCCCTCGGTGTTCTACAGCCCGGGATCGGTCACGAAGTTCATCCTCGCGTCGACCCGGATCGGCCTCGGCTCCAACAACCCGGCACGCAGCGGTTTCGAGAACTCCGCCCGCGTGAACCGTCGCCTGCTGCAGCAGCGCTTCGGTGCGGTGACGACCCGGCACCTCGAGCACGCGCCGACGCCCCTGCGCGCCTCGATCATGACCGAGATGGAGCACGAGTTCGCCGACGAGTTCGCGGCCACTGCGGCCTCACGCTTCCGCGCCGCCGACAACATCTCGGTGACGAACTCGCTGTACCACTACTACTCGCTGCTCACCGGTCGGGCGATCATCCAGGAGAACGCGGCCGTCGGGTACATCGACACGACCATGGTCTCCGGACTCAAGGCCCTCGACGAGCTGCTGAAGAAGCGGAACGTGGACTTCTTCTGCCTCAACGACGGCAGCTTCCCCGAGGTCAGCGACGAAGAGCGCACGCAGCGCGTCACGGGCTTCCTGGAGCGCTACTTCCCGTTCCCCGCGCCGTGGGAGCGTCCCAGCGCTTAGGACGCGCCAGCGGCCTGCTGGGAGCGCCCCAGCGCTTAGGACGCGCCAGCGGCCTGCTGGGAGCGTCCCAGCGCTCAGGACGCGCCAGCGGCCTGCTGGGAGCGTCCCAGCGCTCAGGACGCGCCAGCGGCCTGCTGGGGCGCTCCGGGCGAGCCTGCGAGCCCGGTGCCGGAACCCAGCCACGTGGTTCCGGCGCACCCACACGCTCCACCGGTCACGACACCCCGCCACCCCCACGCCGACCGGTCACAGCCCGTCGCCTGCGCCGCCCACAGCCGACGGAACATGACCACGCGACACAGCACCCGCGGTGAGTCGCGACCACCCCGCGGGCCGGGAGGCGCAAGTCGACCCCGCCACGGGCCTCCCGACCGTCGGGCGTGCCGTCGGGACGTACACGACGCCGCGCGGTCAAGACACCCCGTTGACTGCCCGCCGAGCGGTCACAAACTGTTGATTGCCGAGCCGCCAGCCGACGGAACGTGACCACTCGCCGCGCACTGACGGGGAGTCGTGACCGCACGCGCCCACGCTTGGTGAGCAGAAGAGGTCGGGTCCGCATGGCGGACCCGACCTCTTCTGCACTCGAAGTGCGCGGGGCTACCGGTGGATGGGGGAGACAGGCACCGAGTCGAGCGTGAACACCGGGATGCTCGAGGTCACCGGTGCCGGCTCGACGGCCGCGGGGATCGTCACGCCGTGCGCCGCGAGCTTCGCCTCGGTCTCGAGCGCGGAGACGGGCTGTCCGACGGTGGCGTAGTGCCCGATCGGCACGACCGAGTGCACGACGTTGTGGCCGTAGACGTGCACGAGGTTGAACGACTGCGCACCGTCTCGTCCGCGGGTGCCGCCCTGGAACTCGGTGAGGTCCTGGGTGTAGCAGGTGGCGCTGGCGACGGAAACCGGGATGCCGGCGAACACCGCACTGGTGGAGTAGTGCAGGTGCCCGGCGATGATGGCGAGGACGTCACTGCCCTCGACGACCTCGGCCAGGGCCTGCTGGTCGCGGAGCTCGACGAGGACGGTGAGGTCCTGGACACTCGGCACCGGCGGGTGGTGCATCGCGAGGATGGTGCCGTGCGGCGCGGCCTCGGACAGGACCTCGGCGAGCCAGTCGAGCTGCTCGGGGGAGACCTCACCGTGGTGGTGACCCGGCACGCTCGTGTCCAGGGTGATCACGCGGAGACCGTTGACGTCGTAGACGAAGTCGACCGGGCGGTCGGTGGGCTGCAGGCCGAAGAGCTCCTGGCGGAAGGCACCGCGCTCGTCGTGGTTGCCCATGGCCCAGATGACCTGTGCACCGATGCGCTGCGCGGCCGGTTCGAGGATCTCGCGGACGCGGGCGTACGCTCCCGGCTCGCCCTTGTCGGCTACGTCGCCGGTGACGACGATCGCTTCGGGACGCGTGCCCGAGGCTTCGATGTCCGCGACGATCTGCGTGAGCCGAGCGGCGGAGTCGACGGCGCCGTACAGGTTGCGGTCCCCGGAGACGAGGTGCGTGTCGCTGAGGTGGAGGAGGAAGTGGTTCGGCCTGGGGTGTTCGGCCGTCCGGCTGTCCATCGGGGTCTCATTCCGTTGGCGGATGCGTGGTGCAACACGTTGCCACACCGTCCTGGACGAGTCCAGCACGCGAGAGTGAACCAGCCGTGAACTGGGGGCGGCGTTTCGCGGTGTGGACGAAGAAACCCCCGCCACTTCGTGACGGGGGTTGCTTCGTGCGCTACCGATCAGTGATCGCCGGGGCCGACCTGGGGAGCCTGGTGTCCACCCTCGAGGTTCGGGCCGTGGTGCGCGGCGTGTGCTGCCTCGAGTTCTGCCTTCGAGACCGGCTCGATGCGGTCTTCGAAGAAGAAGCGGGAGACGCCGGCGCGGACCTTCTGCAGACCCGTGATCTTGCCCTTGGCGTTCGGGCGGATCATCAGCGGCTTGTACTCGTTGAACTGCAGGAGCTTCCAGCGCTCGTACTCGTCGAGCTGCTCGTGCACCTCGATGTACTCGCCGTGGGGGAGTCGGACGATGCGGCCCGACTCGTAGCCGTGCAGGACGATCTCGCGGTCCTTCTTCTGGAGGGCGAGGCAGACACGCTTCGTGATCCAGAAGGCGATGAACGGACCGAGGACCGTTGTTGCCTGGATCACGTGGATCACGTGTTCGATCGACACCAGGAAGTGCGTCGCGATGATGTCCGACGAGGCCGCCGCCCAGAGGCTGGCGTAGAGCGTGATGCCAGCGGCACCGAACGCCGTGCGCGTCGGGGCGTTGCGCGGGCGGTCGAGGATGTGGTGCTCACGCTTGTCGCCCGTGACCCACGCCTCGATGAAGGGGTAGAGCAGGATCGCCAGGATGAGCAGCACCAGGACCGCGATCGGCGCCAGGATGTTGAACGACACCGTGTAGCCGAACCACACGACCTCCCAGTGCGGCGGGACCAGTCGGAGCGCGCCGTCGGCGAAGCCGATGTACCAGTCGGGCTGGGTACCGGCGGAAACCGGGGAGGGGTCGTACGGGCCGTAGTTCCAGATCGGGTTGATCGTGAACAGCGACGCGATGAGGGCCAGGATGCCCGCGACGATGAAGAAGAACCCACCGGCCTTCGCGGCGAACGCCGGGAGGATCGGGACACCGACGACGTTCTCGTTGGTCTTGCCCGGACCGGCGAACTGCGTGTGCTTGTTGATCACGACGAGCACGAGGTGGACACCGAGCACCGCGACGAGGATCGCCGGCAGCAGCAGGATGTGCAGCGTGTACAGGCGGCCGACGATGTCGGTCCCCGGGAACTCGCCACCGAACAGCAGGTAGGCGATCCACACGCCGATCACCGGGACACCCTCGATCATGCCGACGATGATCCGCAGACCGTTTCCGGAGAGCAGGTCGTCGGGGAGCGAGTAGCCGGTGAAGCCCTCGGCCATGGCGAGGACCCAGAGCAGGAAGCCGAAGACCCAGTTGAGCTCACGCGGCTTGCGGAAGGCACCGGTGAAGAACACGCGGGCCATGTGCAGCATGATCGACGCCACGAACAGCAGGGCCGCCCAGTGGTGCACCTGGCGGACGAAGAGCCCGCCGCGGATGTCGAACGAGATGTCGAGCGTGGACTGCAGGGCCGTCGACATCGCCACGCCCTTGAGCGGGACGTACGAGCCGTTGTAGACGACCTCGGTCATGGACGCCTGGAAGAAGAACGTCAGGAAGGTCCCGGAGAGCAGCACGACGACGAAGCTGTACAGCGCCACCTCGCCGAGCATGAAGCTCCAGTGGTCCGGGAAGATCTTGCGGCCGACTTCCTTGACGAGGCCCGAGATGCTGGTGCGCTCGTCGATGTAGTTGGCGACCCCGCCGATGATGCGGGATCCGCGCTCCGGCGCCGGCTTGTTCGTCGACGTGTTCGGTGCGGTGGTGGTGGTGCTGGTCATCAGCGTTCACGCTCCCAGAAGGACGGTCCGACCGGCTCGTGGAAGTCGCTCTGGGCAACCAGGTAGCCGTCGTCGTCGATCGCGATCGGAAGTTGGGGGAGGGGGCGTGCTGCCGGACCGAAGATGACCTCGCAGTTGTTCGAGACATCGAAGGTGGACTGGTGGCACGGGCACAGCAGGTGGTGCGTCTGCTGTTCGTAGAGCGCGACGGGGCAACCGACGTGGGTGCAGATCTTGGAGTACGCGACGATGCCGTCGTAGCCCCAGTTCTCGTGGCCCTTGGACGGGTTGAGGTCCTTCGGGTCGAGGCGCATGAGGAGGACGGAGGCCTTCGCCTTCTCCTCCAGCATGTGCTCGGACTCGAGCATGCCCTCGGGGATGACGTGGAACACCGAACCGATGGTGACGTCGGAGGCCTTGATCGGCAGACCCGTCGGGTCCTTCGTCAGGCGCAGGCCCTGCTTCCAGAAGGTGTGGCGGAGCAGCTCGTTGGGGTCCTCGGCGGGAGCGAGGTCACGGACCAGGACGATGCCGGGGAGCGGGAACGCGGCCAGGGCACCGATCATCGAGTTGCGGATCAGCTTGCGACGGCTGAAGCCGGACTCCTTGTCGGCGAGCTGGAACGCCTCGACCGCCTTGGCGCGAGTCGCGTCGGTGCCGCGGGTGCCGTGGCGGAGCTCGGTGATCTCACGGTCGACGACCAGGGACTTCGACCAGTAGACGGCGCCCAGGCCGAGGGCGAGGAGCGCGAGGGCGATCGACAGGCCCAGGAAGAGGTTCGCGGTGCGGACCGTGCCGAAGTCGCTCGGGTCGATCGGGAAGGCGACGTACGCCGCGATCGACAGGACGCTGCCGACGATCGACAGGTAGAAGTACGCGGCGACCTGGCGCTCGGCCAGACGCTGCTTCTTCGGGTCGACGTCGGTGCGACGCGGGCGGTGCGGCGGCTCGCCCGGGTTCTCGAACGGGTCGACGGGGAGGACCGCGATCCCGGGGGAGGTGGTCGTGCCGTGCTTCTCGACAGCCGAGGACGAGTTCAGCGTCTCGTCGTCGTGCTCTGCCATGGTGTTCCCTTCAGTGTCGTTCGACACGGACGATCAGTTGGACTTCGCGGTCAGCCAGACAGTCATCGCGACGACCGCGCCGAGTCCGAAGATCCAGATGAACAGACCCTCGGCGACCGGCCCCAGGGAGCCGAGTGCGAAGCCACCGGGGGACTTGTTGTCCTGCACGTACTTGAGGTACGTGATGATGTCGGCCTTCTGCTCCGGCGTCAGGTTCAGGTCGTTGAAGACCGGCATGTTCTGCGGGCCGGTGAGCATGGCCTCGTAGATGTGCTTGCCGGAGACCGTCTCGAGGTTCGGGGCGTACTTGCCCTCGGTCAGCGCACCGCCGGCGCCAGCCACGTTGTGGCACATGGCGCAGTTGATGCGGAACAGCTCGGCGCCTTCGGCGGCGTCGCCGTCCTCACCGTTGGTGAGCTCGGTGGACGGGACCGACGGGCCGGGGCCGAGGGAGGCGACGTACTGCGCGAGTGCGTCGACCTGCTCGTCCGTGAACTGCGCGGGCTTCTCTTCGGCCTGCGGGCCCTGAGCGGCCATCGGCATGCGGCCGGTGCCGACCTGGAAGTCGACCGACGCGGCCCCGACACCGATCAGGGACGGGCCCTCGCTCGTGCCCTGCGCGGAGAGACCGTGGCAGGTGGCGCAGTTCGAGGCGAAGAGCTTCTCGCCCTCGTTCACCTGCGACTGGCTCGAGGCGGCGACGGTGTTCGTGCTGTCGTCGGCGTTCGCCGTGGAGCTGAACAGTGCGTACGCGCCACCGGTGGTCATGAGACCCACGACGATGAGCGACACGGTCGCCATCGGTGAACGGCGGCCCTTCTTGGACTTGGTTCTGTTGAACATGTGCTGGGGGGTGTCCAGTTCCTACTTGAGAAGGTAGATGACGGCGAAGAGGAAGATCCACACGACGTCGACGAAGTGCCAGTAGTACGACACGACGATGGCGGTGGTCGCTTCCTTGTGGCCGAAGTTCTTGGCGGCGAAACCGCGGCCGAGCGTCAGCAGGAAGGCGATGAGGCCACCGGTCACGTGGAGCCCGTGGAACCCGGTGGTCATGTAGAACGCCGAGCCGTATGCGCTGGAGGAGAGCGTCACGCCCTCGTGCCAGAGGTTGGCGTACTCGAAGATCTGGCCGCAGACGAAGATCGCACCCATCGCGTAGGTGACGAAGAACCACTCCGTCATGCCCCAGTGGCGCGGGTTCCAGCTCGTCCGGTGCACCTGGAAGCGCTCCGCGGCGAACACGGCGAACTGGCAGGCGAAGCTGGACAGCACCAGGATGATCGTGTTCACGGAGGCGAAGGGCACCTCGAGCTTCGCGGTCTCGGTCGCCCAGAGCTCAGGGGACGTGCTGCGGAGCGTGAAGTAGATCGCGAACAGGCCGGCGAAGAACATGACCTCGCTGCCCAGCCACACGATCGTCCCCACGGCCACGGCGTTCGGCCTGTTGAGGGCCGGACCGCTGGCTGATCTGGAGAGAGAGGTGCTAGTCACGTCCTCCATTATGGCCGAAACCCCCGACAGTGTTTTCGCAGGAGACTGGCGGGTCTCTCGAATTCACTACGATCGAGCCATGCCTGACGCACTTTCTTGGCCAGCAGTGATCAGCGCGCTCATGGCGCGCGAGGACCTGACGATCAGGCAATCCACATGGGCCATGGAGGAGATCGTGCACGGGCGCGCCACCCAGGCACAGATCGCAGCCTTCGCCGTGACGCTCCGCGCGAAGGGCGAGACCGTCGACGAGGTCGTCGGGTTCCGCGACGCGATCCTGGACGCCGCTGTTCCGCTCGACGTCGATCCGATGGCGCTCGACATCGTCGGCACCGGCGGCGACGTGGTCGGCACCGTGAACATCTCGACCATGGCGGCCATCGTGATCGCCGCCGCCGGGGTCCCCGTCGTCAAGCACGGCAACAAGGCAAGCTCGTCGAAGTCCGGGTCGAGCGACGTGCTCGCCGCCCTCGGACTCGATCTCACGATGGACGCCGCGCGTGTCGCGGACACCTTCCGGCGTGTCGGGCTGACCTTCGCCTTCGCCAACGCGTTCCACCCCGGTTTCGCCCACGCAGGCCCGGTCCGGCGCGAGATCGGCGTGCCGACGGTGTTCAACTTCCTCGGCCCGCTGGTCAACCCCGCACGGTGCGAGGCCAACGCCGTGGGGGTCGCCCAGCTCGACCTCGTCCCGATCATCACGGGTGTGTTCCAGACGCGCGGCGCGACGGCCCTCGTGTTCCGCGGCGACGACGGACTCGACGAGCTGACCACCACCGGGCACAGCCACATCTGGGAGGTCACCGGGGGCCGCGTGACCGAGCACGACCTCGACCCGCGGGACCTCGGCATCGCCCGGGCACACACGGAGGACCTGCTCGGCGGCGACCCCGAGCACAACGCCGGCATCGTCCACCGGGTTCTCGCGGGGGAGACCGGACCCGTCCGCGACATCGTCCTGCTGAACGCCGCGGCCGGCCTCGTCTCGTTCCGGCTGGCACAGGACCCGAACGAGTCCGACCGGCCGATCCTGCAGCGCTTCCGCGAGCAGCTGGTCGTCGCCGCCGAGGCGGTCGACTCGGGCGCCGGTGCGCGCAAACTGGCTGATTGGGTCGGCGCAGCTCCCGCCGCGTAGTCCACGCCGACCCCGCGCACCGTGCGCGGTGCGTCACCCGGTGCGAGCCTGACAGCCCGGTGCTGCGCCACGAGCGCGCACCCGGCAGTCACTGCTGCACCCGGCGAACAAACCCGCACCGTGCCGTGTCGACAACCCCGTGCCGGACCGGAGGGCCGTGGCGGGCCCGCCCCGCGCCTCCAGTCCGCACCGTGCGCGGTCCGCGATCCCGTGCCACCCCAGCGCGAGCCGCACCGTGCGCGGTGCGTCACTCGGTGCGAGCCTGACGGCTCGGTGCTGCGCCACGGGCGCGCACCAGGCGGTCAGCGCTGCACCCGGTGAACAAACCCGCACCGTGCCGTGTCGGCAACCGCCCGACCACCGCACCAACCGACCGGCCGACCGCGACCCACCCGCAGGAGACGCAACGCACAGGAGGCCCGGTGCCGGTTCCTGGAACCGGCACCGGGCCTCCCGTCGGTGCGTTCAGTGCACGCGGTCAGCGTGCGCGTGCTTCGTTACTGCACGTCCTCGTCGACCCAGTCGAAGGTCTTCGTGACGGCCTTCTTCCACAGGCGGAGCGTGCGCTCGCGCTCGGCGGCGTCGAGCTGCGGCTCCCAGCGCTTGTCCTCCTGCCAGTTGGCACGGAGCTCGTCGAGGTTGGCCCAGAAGCCGACCGCGAGACCAGCGGCGTAGGCCGCACCGAGCGCCGTCGTCTCCGCGACGACCGGACGGACGACCGGCACGTTGAGCATGTCGGCCTGGAACTGCATGAGCTCGCTGTTGGCGGTCATGCCGCCGTCGACCTTGAGCTCGGTCAGGTCCACACCGGAGTCGGCGTTGACCGCGTCGAGCACCTCGCGGGTCTGCAGGGCCGTCGCCTCGAGGGCGGCACGCGCGATGTGGCCCTTGTTGACGAAGCGGGTGAGGCCGACGATCGCACCGCGGGCGTCCGGACGCCAGTACGGCGCGAAGAGCCCGGAGAACGCCGGCACGAAGTACACGCCGCCGTTGTCCTCGACGGTCTTGGCCAGCGCCTCGACCTCCGGGGCACTGCCGATCAGACCGAGGTTGTCGCGGAGCCACTGGATGAGCGAGCCCGTGACGGCGATCGAACCCTCGAGGGCGTAGTGCGTCTCCTGGTCGCCGAGCTTGTAGCCGACGGTGGTGAGCAGGCCGTTCTCGGAGCGGACGATCTCGGTACCGGTGTTGAAGATCAGGAAGTTGCCGGTGCCGTAGGTGTTCTTCGACTCGCCCTGGTCGAACGCGGCCTGACCGAAGGTCGCGGCCTGCTGGTCGCCGAGGATGCCGGCGATCGGGACCTCGCGCAGCAGGCTCGAGGACTCGACGTGGCCGTAGACCTCGGAGGAGCTGACGATCTCGGGGAGCATCGACTTCGGCACGCCGAAGTCGGCGAGGATGTCGTCGCGCCACTGCAGCGTCTCGAGGTCCATGAACAGCGTGCGGGACGCGTTCGTGACGTCGGTCTTGTGCACGCCGCCGTCGATGCCACCGGTCAGGTTCCAGAGGACCCAGGTGTCGGTGGTGCCGAAGAGCAGGTCGCCCGCCTCGGCCTTCTCACGCGCACCCTCGACGTTCTCGAGGATCCACATGATCTTGGTGCCGGCGAAGTAGGTCGCGAGCGGCAGGCCGACGATGGCCTTGTACTTGTCGGTGTCGCCGTCGGCGAGCTTGTCGACGAGCGCCTGCGTGCGGGTGTCCTGCCAGACGATCGCGTTGTAGATCGGCTTGCCGGTGGTCTTGTCCCAGACGACGGCGGTCTCGCGCTGGTTGGTGATGCCGACGGCTGCGACGTCGTGGCGCGTGATGTCGGCACGCGACAGTGCCTGACCGATCACCTCGCGGGTGTTGTCCCAGATCTCGGCGGGGTCGTGCTCGACCCACCCGGCACGCGGGAAGATCTGCTCGTGTTCCTTCTGCCCGGTCGAGATGATCGAACCGGAGTGGTCGAACACGATTGCTCGGGTCGAGGTCGTGCCCTGGTCGATGGCGACGATGTAGTCGGCCATTGGTGCTCCTTACGGGTGTGTTCGGTGCGGGTGCGTGTTCGGTCGTGTGGAACGGCCGGTCACGCCTTCGGGGTGGGGGTGGGTCAGCTGACGATGGGCAGCAGGGCGTAGGACAGCCCGGCGGCGAGGGCGCCACCGATCAGCGGTCCGACGACCGGCACCCAGGCGTAGGCCCAGTCGCTCGAGCCCTTGCCCTTGATGGGCAGGAAGGCGTGCGCGATGCGGGGGCCGAGGTCACGGGCGGGGTTGATGGCGTAGCCGGTGGGGCCACCGAGGCTGACACCGATCGCGATCACGAGGAAGGCGACGGGGATCGCGCCGAGCGATGCCGGCGTTTGACCGTTCGAGAACGCGATGACGACGAAGACCAGCACGAAGGTGCCGATGATCTCCGTGACGAGGTTCCAGCCGTACGACCGGATCGCGGGGCCGGTCGAGAAGACGCCGAGCTTGGCGGCCGCGTCGGGCTCCTCGTCGAAGTGCTGCTTGTAGGCGAGCCAGACGATGACCGCACCGATGATCGCGCCGATCAGCTGGGCGAGCCAGAACAGGAACATCTCGCCGACGGTGATGTTGCCGAGGATCGCCTGCGCGAGGCTGACCGCGGGGTTGAGCTGTCCGCCGGACTTGTAGGACACGGTGACACCGGCGAAGACCGCGAAGCCCCAGCCGATCGTGACCATCAGGAACCCGGCTCCGAAGCCCTTCGACTTCGCCAGCGACACGGCGGCGACGACGCCGCCACCCAGGATGATGAGCATCGCCGTACCGACGAGCTCGGACAGGAACTTGACGCCGATGTCGTCCATCGGTGACCTCCAGTGCGTGAGGTGGGGGTCCGGCCGTGCTGCGCCGCACTCCCCGTTGAGTGATTGAGGCCAACCATAGTGACGACGCTCACGGCCGGGCGATGAATTCGTGAGCGAAGTGCGGCATCGTGCACGAACGTGCAGGACGAGTGTCCCCTGCACGATCCCGAGCCGGTGGCGCGTCCTCGACGTACTGCACGAACGTGCATCGACAGCGGACGGCCGCTCGTGCCGTCGATGTAGATTGGGCCCACTCCGGTCGACGACGCGCGGTGTGACCGCCACGGTTCGACCCCGTACCCGTGGAGGCACCGCATGAAGAAGCTCATCAACGACCCGCAGGCCGTGGTCGAGGAGACCGTCCGGGGCTTCGCCCGGGCACACGCCGGACACGTCGTCCTGGTCGAGGACCCGATCCACCTGCACCGCGCTGACGCACCCGTCGCCGGCAAGGTCGGGATCGTCAGCGGCGGTGGCAGCGGGCACGAACCGCTGCACGCCGGCTTCGTCGGGTACGGCATGCTCGACGCCGCGGTGCCCGGCCCGGTGTTCACGAGCCCGACGCCCGACCCGATCGTCGCCGCGACGAAGGCCGTCGACGGCGGAGCGGGCGTGCTGCACATCGTGAAGAACTACACCGGCGACGTGCTCAACTTCGAGACGGCGGCAGAGCTCGCGGCGATGGACGACGTCCGCGTCGAGTCCGTCGTGGTGGACGACGACGTCGCGGTGCAGGACTCCCTGTTCACCGCCGGCCGGCGCGGTGTCGCCGGGACCGTCGTGGTGGAGAAGTGCGCCGGCGCCGCCGCCGAGCGCGGGGACGACCTGGACGCGGTCGCTGCCGTGGCCCGGCACGTCAACGACGTCACGCGGTCGATGGGGCTCGCGCTGGCGTCGGGCACCGTCCCGCACGCGGGGGAGCCGTCGTTCGTGCTGGCCGACGACGAGGTCGAGCTCGGCATCGGCATCCACGGCGAGCCCGGCCGCGAGCGGATCGCGATGGCACCGGCGGACGAGCTGGTCGACCGCGTGCTCGAACCGATCCTGACCGACCTCGACGCACCGGCCGGTTCGTCGCTGCTGCTCCTGGTGAACGGCATGGGCGGCACCCCGCTGTCCGAGCTCTACATCGCCTACCGACGCGCCGCCGAGGTCCTCTCGGACCGCGGCCACCAGGTCACGCGTAGTTTGGTCGGCGACTACGTCACGTCCCTCGAGATGCAGGGGTTCTCGCTCACCGTCACGGTGCTCGACGACGAACTCACGGCCCTCTGGGACGCCCCGGTGGAGACCCCGGCCCTGCGCTGGGGACGCTGACCGACCGCGAGAGCGACTGCGACTGCGACCGCGAGCGACCACGGCCGCTCGACCACCGGACCACGACACCGGGCCACCGGGCCCGACACACGAAGGGAACCGCATTGGCGCTCGACACCGCATGGGCCATCGACTGGGTCCGTCGCACCGCCGCGACGATCGACGAACACCGCGCCGAGCTCGTCACGCTCGACCGTGAGATCGGCGACGGCGACCACGGCGAGAACCTCGACCGCGGGTTCCGGGCCGTGCTCGAGGCCGTCGACTCCGGGTCCTTCGACACCCCGGGTGCCGTGCTCAAGACCGTCGCGACGAAGCTCATCTCGACCGTGGGCGGGGCGGCCGGCCCGCTCTTCGGCACCGCCTACCTGAAGGCGGCGCAGGCGGCCGGTGACGCGGCCGAACTCGACGCGGACACCCTGGTCGCCGTCCTCACCGCCGCCCGCGACGGTGTCGTGTCCCGCGGCAAGGCAGCGGTCGGCGACAAGACGATGGTCGACGCGTGGAGCCCGGCGGTCGACGCCGCAGCAGCGGCCGCCGGTGCCGGCGAGGACCCGAAGGCCGTGCTCACCGCAGCGGCCGACGCCGCCGCGCAGGGTGCGGCGGACACCGAGCCGCTCGTCGCCCACAAGGGCCGCGCGAGCTACCTCGGCGACCGCGCGATCGGGTACCGCGACCCCGGTGCGCAGTCGACCGCGTACATCCTGCGCGCAGCGGTGGACGCAGCGTGACCGTCGGCATCCTGGTCGTCTCGCACAGCGCGGCGATCGCGACGGGCACGGTCGAGCTGGCCCGGCAGATGGCTGCGGACGTGCCGCTCGTCGCCGCGGGCGGCACGGACGACGGTGGCATCGGCACCTCGTTCGAGGCGATCACCGCCGGCATCGAGGAACTCGCCCAGGCGGACGCCGTCGTGGTCCTGTGCGACCTCGGCTCCGCCTACCTGACGACCGACACCGCGCTCGACTTCCTGGACGACGACGTCCGTGCCCGCGTCCACGTGTCGCAGGCCCCGTTGGTCGAGGGAACGGTGGCCGCTGCGGTCGCCGCCCAGACGGGCGGCGACGCCGACGCGGTCCTGGCCGCCGCAGCGTCGGCCGCGGGTTCCGAGGCGGACGCGAGCACCGCCTCCCGTCCGTCTGGTGACCAGCCTGGAGGCACGGGGCCGGCCGACGGGACTGCCCCCGTCGACGACGCGGCCGGCTCCGCCCGCGTCAGCGCGTCGGTCGAGCTGGTGAACGAGACCGGGCTGCACGCCCGGCCCGCCGCGGAGTTCGTGAAGACGGCGGCGAAGTACGACGCGAGCGTGCACGTCAACGGCGTGGACGCGAAGAGCCTGCTGGCGATCATGGCCCTGGCGCTGCCGAAGGGTGCGACGGTGTCGATCGACGCGACCGGGCAGGACGCGCAGGCAGCGGTCGACGCCCTCGTGGAACTGGTCCGGTCCGGCTTCGGCGAGTGACACCGCCGCCGGACGAGTGACAGCGCCGCCGGGGGAGACCCCGGCGGCGGTGCCCGCCCCGGTCAACGGATCGAGATCGTCCCCGCCAGGTCGAGGTCCGAGGGGCCGCCGGTGACTCCGGCGTCCGCGAGCAGGGTGGCACCGAACACCGCGCTCCAGAACGTGCGGGCGTCCCGGGCGACGCCGCTCGGGCTCGTCCAGCCCTGGTCGGCGACGACGCGCTCCAGGTAGCGCTCGGACTGCCGGAACAGCACGGCGAGCAGCAGCCGCACGCGCACACGCTGCGCCGGGTCGTCCCCGGCGGCCCCCAGCGCGCGGACCACGAGCGGGGTCGACGGCATCGCGAGCGCGGTGCGGGCGAGGACCTGTCGGAACGACTCCGCCGAGCGGGCGCGCCGTCCGGCCGCCTGCAGTCGCGTGGTGTCGCGGAGGAACAGCGCGAACGCGGCGTCGAGCACCAGGCGGTCCTTCGAGCCGTAGTGGTGCGTGATCTGGTTCGGGTAGACACCCGCGGCCCGGGCGACCTCGCTGACGGTGACGCTCCGAGCGCCCGCGCTGAGCAGTCCGGCCGTCGCGGCGAGGATCCTCGACCGTGTCGCCGCGCCGCGTGCCGTGCCGGAGCCGTCCACCGTGGTTGCCATGTCTGAATTGTACGTGGTACAACTCAACTTGTTCAACGTACAAGAGGAGTTCCCGTGGACATCGTCATCACCGGCTTCGGCGCGGTCTCACCCTTCGGCCACGGCGTCGCGCCGCTCTGGGACGCCCTGGTGGCCGGTCGCTCCGGCGTCCGCGCACTGCACCGCGACGGAGCGCTCTGGGAACAGGTGCCGATCCGGGTCGGGGCCGATGCCGCACTCGACGCCGAGGGGTCGCTCGGGCGGGTCCGTGCCAATCGCCTGGACCGTAGTCAGCAGCTGGCGCTCGTCGCCGCGGACGAGGCCTGGGCCGACGCCGGTGCCCCCGCGGTGGAGGGCGACCGCCTCGCCGTGGTGATCGGCACCGGGATCGGGGGAGTGGAGACACTCCTCGACGCCCACGACGTGCTCGGCGCGTCCGGTGCCCGGCGGGTCTCACCGCGCACGGTGCCGATGCTCATGGCGAACGGTGCCGCCGCGCAGATCAGCATCGCCTACGGGGCGCGGGGCGGCGCCTACACGACGGTGTCGGCATGTGCCTCCGGTGCGGATGCCATCGCCACCGCCGCACGGCTCATCGCCACCGGTGAGGCCGACGTCGTCATCACCGGCGGGACCGAGGCCGCGGTCACCCCGGTGACGATGGCGTCGTTCGCCCAGTCGCAGGCCCTCGCGAAGCCCGACGGCGACGACCCCACGACCCTGTCCCGTCCGTTCGACGCCGACCGCCGCGGCTTCGTCCTCGGCGAGGGCGCCGGCATCGTCGTGCTCGAGCGCGCCGACCACGCCACCGCCCGGGGGCAGCGGTCGCACGGCACGCTCGCCGGGTGGGGGATCACCTCGGACGCGCACCACATCACCGCACCGCTGGCGGACGGCAGCGAGCAGGAGCGGGCCATGCGCGCCGCGATCCGGATGGCGGGCCTCACCGGCGCCGACGTCGACCACGTGAACGCGCACGCCACCGGCACCCCGGTCGGCGACGTCGGCGAGGCGGCCGCCATCAGCCGTGCGGTGGGGACCGGAGCGCTGGTCACCGCTCCGAAGAGCGCCATCGGGCACATGTTCGGCGCTGCCGGCGCGGTCGAGGCGATCCTGACCCTGCGGGCGCTCGAGACCGGGACCGTGCCACCGACCCTGAACCTCGACCGGCTCGACCCCGCGGTGGACCTCGACGTCGTCTCCGGCACCGCCCGGACCGCGCCGCTCCGTGCCGCGTTGAACAACTCGTTCGGGTTCGGCGGTCAGAACGCGTCGCTGGTGTTCACCGCGGCGTGAGCTCCTGCAGGCCGGTGACCCGGAGCAGGTCGAGCTTCGCGGCGTCCTCGGAGCCCGGGACGACCGTGTAGACGACGATCCGCAGGTCACCGCCGGGGACGCTCAGCACGTCGCAGTCGATCTCCACCGGCCCGACGGGCGTGTGCACGACCTTGCGGCTCGCACGGTGCTCGGCGATCCGGCCGGTCTCCCACCGCCGGGCGAACTCGGGGGACTCCCGCAGCAGCCGTTCGACCAGGTCCGCCAGGTCACGGTCCGCCGGGTAACGCCCGTACGCCTGCCGCAGGTCGGCGGCGAGGTCGCTCGAGAACTCCTCCTGGTGCTCGTCGTCCCAGTCCACCCCGTCGCGCTCCTGCGTGAAGTGCCGCCAGACCAAGTTGCGATCGAGCCCGACGTACCGCGAGGGGTCGCCGTTCACCGCGGCCCACAACTCGTTCCAGAGCACGATGTCGTGGGTCGCCGTGAACACCGCGAGCGGCACGTCGCCGAGCCGGTCGACCAGCCGCTGCACGCCGGGCGTGATGTGCCGCGGCACGACCTGACGCGACGGAGGGGCGACGCCGGCCACCCGACACAGGTGGTCCCGCTCCTCGGACGACAGCCGGAGCGCCGTCGCAAGGGCGGCGAGCAGCTGCGGCGACGGGTTCGTCGCCCGGCCCTGCTCGAGGCGGACGACGTAGTCGACGCTCACGCCCGCCAGCGCGGCGAGCTCCTCGCGGCGGAGGCCCGGGGTCCGTCTGCCGGGGCCGGCCGGCAGGCCGACCGCCTCGGGACGCACCCGGTCACGCCAGGAACGCAACACGTTCGCGAACTCGCTCATGTCCACCATCATCGCCCCGCGCCTCCAGTCCGTCCTGGTACTGCCGGTCCCACCGTCGCACCGTGCCTGGGGGAGCCGGGCCGGCGGGGGCAGGCTGGGCGCATGACAACGACACTGATCACCGGGGCCAACCGCAGCCTCGGACTCGAGACCGCACGCCGACTGCTCGAAGCCGGCCACACCGTGTACGCCGGCATGCGCGACCCGGCCAGCGGCGACGACGCCCGCGCACTCGGCGCCCACGTCGTGCAGCTGGACGTCACCGACCAGGCCAGCATCGACGCGGCGATCGCGACCATCCCCGAGCTCGACGTCCTCGTGAACAACGCCGGGATCCTCGGCACCTCGTTCGGGGTCGACGACCTCGACGCGAGCGCCATGGCGACCGTGCTCGACACCAACGTCACCGGCATCGTCCGGGTGACCCAGGCCGCGCTGCCCCTGCTGCGACGTTCGGCGGCACCCGTCATCGTGAACGTCTCGTCGGGGGTGGGGTTCCCGCGCTGGCTGACGACACCGGGACACGACGAGTACGGGGTGCCGGCGGTGCCGTACGCGGCGTCGAAGGCGGCCGTGATCGCGTTGACCGTGCAGTACGCGAAGAACCTGCCCGGGTTCCGGGTGAACGCGAGCGACCCGGGCTACACGGCGACGGAGTTCAACGGGTTCGGCGGACACCAGACGATCACCGAGGGCACCGACGCCACGGTCATGCTCGCGACGATCGGCACCGACGGGCCGACGGGGGAGTTCCACAACCGCGAGGGCCGCATCGAGTACTGAGGGGCAGCGCTGCGTGTGCGCCCGCGCCCCGTCAGTCGTGCACGTCGGCGCCGAACCCCGGCCCGGGACGCATCATCCAGCCGTCCGGATCGGGCAGCGGGCGGAACCCGAACCGCTCGTACAGCCCGTGGGCATCCGCGGTGAACAGGGCGAAGCGCTTCAGGCCGAGCGGCTCGACCGCCTCGATAACGCCGCGCACGAGTGCGACCCCGACGCCGCGGCCCCGGGCGTCGGGGTCCACGAACACGTCGGCGAGCCACCCGAACGTCACGCCGTCGGTGATCACCCGCGCGTAGCCGAGCTGCTCGCCGGTGATCGCGTCGTACACGCCGAAGTTCCGGGAGCCGGCGACGATCGCCTCCTGCGTCGCCCGGTCACGGCCGCGGGCCCAGTACGACTCCTCGCTGAGCCAGCGGTGCACGCGGTTGACGTCGAGGTCTTCGGGGTCGGCGGAGAAGCGCAGATCGGTCACGTGACGAGTCAACCGGCGGACGCGCCTGCGGCGCAACGGCCGATCGGGGTGCGGTGGACCGCTCGCGAGGTCGGGTGGTCGGGTGGTCGGGCGGCCATCGGCCTGGAGGCCCGTGGGGACCCCGGCGGACGGGTCGCCTCGGGCGGTCGGTCGCGCTGGTCCACCGTCGGGCGTCGGGCGTCGGGCGTCCGGCGTCCGGCGTCCGGCGTCTGTCAGGATGGCCGCATGCGCGCCGTCCAGTACTCCCAGTTCGGTTCCGTCCCTTCGATCGTCGACCTACCGGAGCCCGTGGCCCCGGACCACGGCGTCGTCATCCGGGTGGCTGCCACCGGCGTCTGCCGCAGTGACTGGCACGCCTGGAAGGGCCACGACGACTCCGTCCGGCTGCCGCACGTGCCCGGCCACGAGTTCGCCGGCGTCGTCGCGGCGATCGGCACGGGCGTCCAGCGCTTCGCCGTGGGTGACCGGGTGACGGCACCGTTCGTGTTCGCATGCGGGACCTGCGCCGAGTGCCTCGACGGCGCCACCCAGGTGTGCACCGCCCAGCAGCAGCCCGGGTTCGACCTGCAGGGCTCGTACGCGGACTCCCTGGTCGTCCCGCACGCCGACCTGAACCTCGTCGCGCTGCCCGACGCCGTGCACTTCGCGGTGGCGGCAGCACTCGGCTGCCGATTCGGCACCGCGTTCCACGCCCTGCACGCCCGAGGGCGCGTCGCCGCAGGGGAGTGGGTCGTGGTCTACGGCTGCGGGGGAGTCGGGCTCTCCGCGGTCATGGTCGCCGTGTCCGCCGGCGCGCACGTCGTCGCCGTCGACGTCTCCGCGGCAGCACTCGAACGCGCCGCTGCCCTGGGCGCCGACACCGTGCTGATGGACGACGATGCCGTCGCCACGGTCCGATTCCGCACGGGCGGCGGAGCGCACGTCTCGCTCGACGCCTACGGCAGCCGTGCCACCTCCGTCGCCGCCGTGGCGTCCCTGCGTCCGCGCGGCCGGCACGTGCAGGTCGGGCTGCTCCTCGACGACGAAGCCGCTCCGGCGATCCCGATGGGCCGGGTCATCGCGGACGAACTCGAACTGCTCGGCAGCCACGGCGCAGCGGTCGGGGAGTACGGCGCGATGCTCGACGCCGTCGTGGCCGGGCGGCTGCGTCCGGAGCGAACGATCGGCCGCACGATCGGCTTCGACGACCTGCCCGACGCGCTCGTCGCGATGGACCGACCCGCGACGTCGTCGGGCATGACCGTGGCGGTGTTCTGAGGCTCGAGCGTCCCGTCAGCCCTCGGTCCGCGCGTCGGCGCCCCGGCGGATGCGGAGCACGACCGCACCGATGACGAGCACTGCCAGGATCCCGACGACCCCGAACAGGAGTGCCGGGCCGCCGTGGCCGTGCGCGTGCGTTCCGGCACCCGTGTTCGGTGCGGCTCCCGCTGCCGCTGCCGACGGTTCCGAGGATGATGTGGGCGCGGCCGTCGGGCTCGTCGTCGTGGGTGGAACGGTCGGAGATGCGGCCGTTTCCACCCAGAACGCGAGCTGCCCCTCGATCGGATGGCCGTCAGGGGAGACGTACCGCCAGACGAGGGTGTGCGGGCCGGGGGAGAGCGACACCGCCTTGGACATCGAGGTGCCGTCGACGGCCACCGCTCCGGAGGACTCGTCGGTCCCGCCGTCGTCCCGGACCTCGATGCGCAGACCGGCTTCGAGCCCGGCAAGCGGCGCCTCGCTGAAGGTGAGCGTCACTCGCTCAAGGTCGGCAGCCACGGTGGCGCCGTCCGCCGGATCACTCGATGTCAGTGCTGCGTGCGCCGATGCGGGTGTCGTGCCGATCAGCACGAGGAACGCGGACAGGGCGACGGCGAGCAGGACCCGGGGTGTCACGGTTCGTGAACGGCGTCGGTCATCTCGGTGATCGTGCACGCGTCCACGCTAGGGAAGTGATGTCGAGCGTCCCGTCAGCCGAGCGGGCAGGGCAGGAACGCCTGAGTCGACATAAGCCTGAGTTGACATAATATGCATTATCGGCGCTCCGGCGGACGCCCCGTACGACGCTTCGTGAGCAGAAAAGGTCGAGTCCGCTGTACGAACTCGACCTCTTCTGCTCACTGGATGACGACGGTGTCAGTCGGCGGGCTTCGTCGGGACGTCGTCGGCGTCGATCTCGAGCGCCGCCGGCTCGCCGCCCTGTTCCTCCAGGGTGTCCTGGTCGGTGTCGGGCTGCTCCGGCGACTCGCTCTGGGTGGTCTCTTCGGCTGGGTCAGGCTGGCTGTAGCTCATGCGCCGGACGGTACGCCCGCGTTCCTGAACAGCTGCAAGCTCGGCCCCCGAGGCGCCTGGTGAGCAGCAATGGTCGAGTCCATCCGCTGGACTCGACCATTGCTGCTCACGATGCGAAGCGCACCACTCACATGTTCGAGAGCGCCACCGCGTTGATGATGAAACCGATCACACCGATGACGATGGCGACGATCGACAGGATGACGCCCGCCGTGATCATCCCGCGGCTGCCGCCACGCTTGCGCGCCGAGATGCCGAGTACGAGACCGACGATGCCGCCGATGACACCGACGATCGGCACGAACAGGCCCACGAAGGTCCCGATGATGCCGAGCACCAGGGAGACGATGGCGAAGGTGTTCGACTGCGCGGGCGCGTTGCCGGGGTTGGACATGGTGGAGCTCCTTCTGGTCAGGACGCCGATCCAGGCCGGGTAGCCGATCGTGAGCGTCAGTCAGGACGGTAGTCCTCACACACGGCTGGTGCCCAGATTCGCCGTCCGAGCCTGTCCCCCGACTCAGGCTCCGACGTACGCCGCGAGGTGCTGCCCGGTCAGGGTCGACCGCGCCGCCACGAGTGCAGCGGGCGTCCCCTCGAACACGATCCGTCCACCGTCGTGCCCGGCGCCCGGCCCGAGGTCGATGATCCAGTCGGCGTGCGCCATCACGGCCTGGTGGTGCTCGATCACGACGACCGTCCGGCCGGCGTCGACGAGCCGGTCGAGCAGGCCGAGCAGCTGCTCGACGTCGGCCAGGTGCAGGCCCGCGGTGGGCTCGTCGAGCACCACCACGCCGCCCCGGTCACCGAGGTGCGTCGCGAGCTTGAGCCGCTGCCGCTCTCCCCCGGACAACGTGGTGAGCGGCTGGCCGATCGTCAGGTACCCGAGCCCCACGTCGGCGAGCCGGGCGAGGATCGTGTGGGCGGCCGGCAGTGCGGACTCCCCCGCCGCGAAGAACGCCAACGCGTCGGCGACGGACATGCCGAGCACTTCGCTGATGTCCTTCCCGCCCAGGTGGTACCCGAGCACGGACTGGTCGAACCGCTTGCCGTCGCACTCGACGCAGGGGCTCGCGACGCCCGCCATCATGCCGAGGTCGGAGTACACGACACCGGCACCGTTGCACGCCGGGCAGGCGCCCTCCGAGTTGGCGCTGAACAGCGCGGGCTTGACGCCGTTGGCCTTCGCGAACGCCTTGCGGATCGGCTCGAGCAGGCCGGTGTAGGTCGCCGGGTTGCTCCGCCGTGACCCACGGATGCCGCTCTGGTCGATGGCGACCACGTCGTCGCGCCGGGCCAGCGACCCGTGGATGAGCGTGCTCTTGCCCGAGCCGGCGACCCCCGTCACGACGGTGAGCACCCCGGTGGGGACGTCCACGTCGACGTCGTGCAGGTTGTGGGCCGAGGCGCCGCGGATCGCGATCGCCCCGTCCGGACGACGGACCTCGGACTTCACGGTCACGCGGTCGTCCAGGTGCTGACCGGTCACGGTCCCGCTCGCACGCAGCCCGTCGACGGACCCCTGGTAGCAGAGCGTCCCACCGCCGGAACCGGCACCGGGTCCGAGGTCGACGACGTGGTCGGCGATCGCGATGACCTCGGGCTTGTGCTCGACGACCAGGACGGTGTTGCCCTTGTCGCGCAGCCGGACGAGCAGGTCGTTCATCCGCTCGATGTCGTGCGGGTGCAGCCCCGTGCTCGGCTCGTCGAAGACGTACGTGACGTCACTGAGCGAGGAGCCGAGGTGCTTCACCATCTTCACGCGCTGCCCCTCTCCCCCGGACAGCGTGCCGGTCGGGCGGTCGAGCGACAGGTAGCCGAGTCCGATCTCGACGAAGGACTCGAGCAGGTCGCGGAGCCCCTCGAGCAACGGCCCGACCCCCGGGTCGTCCAGACCCCGCAGCCAGGCGACGGCGTCGGTGATCTGCATCGCGCAGACGTCGGCGATGCTGCGGCCAGCGATCTTCGACGAGCGGGCGGTGTCGTTCAACCGGGTCCCGTCGCAGGCCGGACACGTCGTGAAGGTCACCGCACGGTCGACGAACGCCCGGATGTGCGGCTGCATCGCCTCGCGGTCCTTCTGCAGGAACGATCGGCGGACCCGGTGCACGAGCCCCTCGTAGGTCATGTTGATGCCGGCGATCTTCTGCTTCGTCGGTTCGCGGTACAGGAAGTCCTGCCGCTCCTGCTCCGTGAAGTCGCGGATCGGGGTGTCCCGGTCGAAGTAGCCCGACTCGGCGTACAGCCGCACGTTCCACCCGTCGGTCCCGTACCCGGGGATCGTGAGCGCGCCGTCCCCGAGCGACTTCGTGTCGTCGAACAGCTGCGTCAGGTCGATGTCGTTCACCAGCCCCCGGCCCTCGCAGTCCGCGCACATACCGCCGAGCCGCGTGAACGAGACCTTCTGGGCCTTCGCGTCCGCACCCTTCTGCACCGTGATCGCTCCCCCGGCCGTCACGGTGGCGAGGTTGAACGAGAACGCGTTCGGCCCCCCGATGTGCGGCTGACCGAGTCGGCTGAACAGCACGCGCAGCATCGCGTTCGCGTCCGTGGCGGTGCCGACGGTGGAGCGAGGGTCGGCGCCGATGCGCTCCTGGTCGACGACGATCGCGGTGGTCAGGCCGTCGAGCAGGTCGACGTCGGGACGCGCGAGCGAGGGTATGAACCCCTGCACGAACGCGCTGTAGGTCTCGTTGATCATCCGCTGCGACTCGGCGGCGACGGTGCCGAACACGAGCGAGCTCTTGCCCGAGCCGGAGACCCCGGTGAACACCGTGAGCCGCCGCTTCGGCAGGTCCACGTCGACGTCGCGCAGGTTGTTCGCGCGGGCACCGCGCACCCGGATCCGGCCGTGCCGGTCGGCAGGGTGCGCGTCGGCGCCGGTGGGGTCGTCGTCGACCGGATCGGTGTGCATGCGGGTCAGCGTACCGACGGGAGGCCCGTGGCGGGCCCGCCACGGGCCTCCCGTCCGGTCCTGGGTCGGCCGTCAGGCCGTGGTGCGGTGCTCAGGCGCCGTGACGGCGCACCAGGTCCGGCAACTCGGCGGGTTCGAACTCCTCGTCGGTCGCCTCGAGCTCGTCGGCGGTCCACCACCGCGAGGCGAGGATGTCGACGCGCTCGTCGTCGGTCCACTCGGCGTCCGACAGCTCGAAACCGGGCGTGCGGACGACGTAGAACTCGGCGTGCCCGCGGTCGTGGTCGGCGAGGTCCCACTCGACCGTGAAGTCCCAGGACCACACCGGCTCGCCGGGTTCGTCGACGACGATCCCCGTCTCCTCGCGCAGCTCGCGGATCGCGGCGTCGCGGTGGGACTCCCCCGGGTCGACCCCACCACCCGGCGTGATCCAGCGGTGGGCGCCGTCCGACGAGGGCGAATTCGTGTCCATCAGGAACACGCGGCCCTCGGGGTCGAGCAGCAGGATGCGGGAGGTGCGGCGCAGGCCGGGCTTGGCGGTCACCCGCCCGACGTTAGCCGACGAAGCCGCTGACGTCGCCGACCAGCTTGGTGTGGTCGGCGGGGATCGGCTCGACGGCGGCGAGGGCGATCTCGGCCGCGAACTCGGACACGCTGTAGAGCTTGCCGACCTCCTGCCGACGACCCTCGATCGCGCCGGGGTTCAGGCGGTTCAGCAGCGTCGCGGTGATCGTGCCCTCGATCATGTCGCCGGAGACGACGACGAACTCGATGCCGGCGGCCTCGAGCTGCGGGATGAGCTCACGGAGGGCGAGTTCTCCGGCACGCTTGCTCTTGGCGACCGGGACGTACTCGTCCATCGTCTCGGCGGTCTCGACGAAGTGCGCCTGGTGGCTCGTGACGAACACCACGCGGGAGCCGGCGGGCATGTGCGGCACGGCGGTCTGCAGCATGTCGACCTGGGCGTCGCGGTTCAGGCGGAGCGCGTAGTCCTCGCCGACGCCGGACTCCATGCCCCCCGACGCGTTGAGCACGAGCAGGTCGATGCCGCCCCACTCCTGGACGACGGTGTCGACGAGGGTCTGCACGGAGTCGTGCTCGGTCAGGTCGGCGCCGACGGCCAGGGCGGAGCCGCCGGCCTCGACGATCTTCTCGGCGATCTGCTCCGCGCGCTTGGCCTTGTTGCGGTAGTTCACGACGACCTTCGCCCCGGCCTCGGCGAGGTACCCGACGGTGTCGGCGCCGATGCCACGGGACGAACCGGTGACGACGGCGCGCTTGTCGGTGAGGGATCCGGGGGCGAGGGGGTTGCTCACAGTCGTGTTCTCCAGGTCTGGTTCCGGCCGGTCGGGCGCACCGAGCCTACCAATCGCCTGCACGACCGTCGGACGGCCCTGATATGTTGAACGGAGTTGTACCGGCTGTCGCGACGCAGCGAGCCGCCGCGCGCGACCGAGGGAGGGAGATCGCGTGAACGGAATCGATTGGATCCAGAGCACCGTCTGGATCGGCCTGGTGTTGCTCCTGGGCGTGGTCGAGATCTTCACCCTCGACTTCATCTTCATCATGCTCGCGGCGGGTGCCGCCGGCGGGTTGATCGCCGCACTGCTCGGCGCCCCGTGGTGGCTGTCCGCCATCGTCGCCGCGGTGGCCGCCCTCGTGCTGCTGTCGCTCGTCCGACCGCGACTGCTCGTCGCGCTCGGCCGCGGTGCCGACCCGCACCGCACCAACGTCGAGGGGCTCATCGGGCTCGCCGGCACGGTCGCGGTCGCCTTCACCTCCTCCAGTCCCGGTCAGGTGCGCCTGGCCAACGGCGAGACCTGGAGTGCGCGATTCGCCGCGGACTCCGTCGACCGCACACCGCCACTCGGGACCCCCGTGGTCGTCGAGTCGATCGAGGGGTCGACCGCGGTCGTGCGCCTCGCAGAAAGGGCCACCTCGTGACCAGCATCTCCCCGGGGACGATCGCACTGATCGTGCTCATCCTCGTCGTCGTCATCTTCGTGATCGTCGTCCTGGCGAAGGCGATCCGGATCGTTCCCCAGGCCACCGCGGGGATCGTCGAGCGACTCGGCAAGTACCACAAGACCCTCAACCCGGGCCTGAACCTCCTGGTGCCGTTCATCGACCGCCTGCGGCCGCTGCTCGACATGCGTGAGCAGGTCGTCTCGTTCCCGCCGCAGCCCGTGATCACCGAGGACAACCTGGTGGTCTCGATCGACACCGTCGTCTACTTCCAGGTGACCGACGCCCGTGCCGCGACGTACGAGATCGCGAACTACCTCGGCGCCGTCGAGCAGCTCACCACCACCACGCTCCGCAACGTCGTCGGTGGCCTGAACCTCGAAGAGGCCCTGACCAGCCGCGACAACATCAACGGCCAGCTCCGCGTCGTCCTCGACGAAGCCACGGGCAAGTGGGGCATCCGCGTCGGCCGAGTCGAGCTCAAGGCGATCGAGCCGCCCGTGTCCATCCAGGACGCCATGGAGCAGCAGCTCCGTGCCGAGCGCAGCCGACGTGCCGCGATCCTCCAGGCCGAGGGAACCAAGCAGTCCCAGATCCTCGAGGCCGAGGGGCAGCGACAGGCAGCGATCCTGGCCGCCGAGGGTGACGCCAAGGCGCAGGTGCTCCGTGCCGAGGGTGAAGCCCAGGCCATCGCGACCGTGTTCGAGGCCATCCACACCGGTGACCCGGACGAGAAGCTGCTGTCCTACCAGTACCTGCAGACCCTGCCGAAGATCGCCGAGGGCACGTCGAACAAGCTCTGGATGATCCCGAGCGAGTTCACCGAGGCCCTGTCCGGCATCGCGAAGGGCTTCAGCGCCAGCCGCGGTGGCGGCGCCGGTCCGGTCGCCGGCGGTGCCGGTGGCACGGACTTCCTGTCCCGCATCTCGAAGCTCGCGAACGAGAGCCTGGCGAACACCGCAGCCGCGGACACCACGATGCCGCGTGCAGACGCCACCGCCGCGGACATCGTCCCCGAGTCCGACCTCGACGCGCGCCTGGCGGAGTCGAACCGCAGTGTCGATGCGCACCTCGCGGCGGCCGACGACGCGACCGCCGAACAGGTCGCGGACACTCCGGCCACGCCGGGCGACGACGCGTCCGGTCACCGGACCAGCGACGGCTCCGGCCGGCGCTGACGGTCCCGCACCAACGAGCGACGACGCCCGCCCCGGGGAACCGGGGCGGGCGTCGTCGTGTGTTCGGTGGTGTCAGGCGCCGCGTCGTGCGCGGAGGACCTGCAGGCGCTCTTCGAGGAGCTCCTCGAGTTCCTCGCGCGAGCGGCGCTCGAGCAGCATGTCCCAGTGGGTACGGGGTGCCTTCACGTCCTCTTCGGCGACCTCGACGGGGATCCCGTCGTCGCCGAGCAGGCGGCCCTCGCGACCGGAGCGCGGCTCCGACCAGGTCTGGGGGACGTCCGCATCGGCCGAGAAGACGATGTCGAACGTCTCACCCGAATCCGTCTGGTAGACCGCGCGCTTGCGATCTGAGAGCTCGACGCCCTCTTCGCTCTGGAGACTCTGACTCCCGAGCCGCATGCCGCGGAGACTCCGATCAGCCATGTGTGTGCTCCTCTCGCTCGTCTGCCCTCCACAACACTGTCCCACGCCCCATCAATCCCGTACCGGCGCATTCACAGTCCGTTCCCAGTGGCTGGGCGCGGCGTGCCCGATCAGGAGCGGGTGCGACGACCCCAGGGCGCGCAGGCGAGGAGCACGAGGAGCCCCCCGAGGGAGAGCATGAGCGTGATCGAGCCGGACAGGATCGACGCGGGGGTGGTGGATGTGCCGAGCGGCACGTCGGTCACCATCGACGTCGCGGTGTACTCCGGCACCCGGTCGATCGTGCGGCCGCTCGGGTCGATGACCTGCGACGCTCCGACGGTCGAGATGTTCACCAGCGACCGACCGGTCTCGATGGCCCGCATCCGCGCGATCTCGAGCTGCTGCAGGTTCTCGTCGGTGCCCGAGAAGTCGGCGTTGTTCGTCTGCGCGAGGATCACCTGCGCTCCCCCGCGCACCATGTCGGCGGTCAGACCGTCGTCGACGATGTCGAAGCAGATCGAGATGCCGGCACGGATGCCCGCGACGGAGAGCACGTTCGGCTTCGTCCCCGGCGTGTAGTCGCGCTGCAGCAGACCGATCAGCGACGGTGCGAGCTTGGAGAAGAACCAGCGGTCGGGCACGTACTCGCCGAACGGCACCGGACGCTTCTTGTCGTAGGACGACTGCCAGCCGTCGGCGGTCCACACGAACGACGTGTTGTGCAGCACCCCCGACGGGGTCTGCGTGATGGCACCCGCGACGATCGGGGCGTCGAGCGAGTCGACCACCGAGTCGAGGGCGGACGCGATGACCGGCTGCTGCCGCGGGTCGTACTCCGCACCGGCCTCGGGCCACACGACGAGGTCGACGCCCTTCGCGTCCACGTCCGTCGCCGCGACCTGCGCCGCCAGGACGTCGCCGGGCTCCGCACGGTCGAAGTAGCCCGCGGGACCGTTGCCCTGCACCGCCTCGACCCGGATCGTGCCGCTCGTCGCCGTCGGCCACGCCGGCACGGCCAGCACCGCCGCGACGAGCAGACCCGCCGTCGCCACCCGCACGGGCAGCCGGAGCGTCACGCCCGGCACGCGGGGTGCCACGAGCGCGAGCGACACCACGACCGCGACGCAGTACACGACGATGAACGTCAGCCCGAGGACGCCGACGTACGCGGCCAGGTGCGTGAACGGCCCCTGCGACTGCGACAGGCCGACCCGCCCCCAGGCGAAACCGCCGTACGGCCAGCTCCCCGAGAACCACTCGCGTCCGGTCCAGAGTGCGGCGACGACGGCCGGGAGGCCCCACACGCGTCCGGCGGTCGAGGGCACCACACGGGCGACCCAGCGGTACGCCAGGGCGATGGCGACGCTGCCGAGCGCGAAGAACGCGGCTTCGAGCAGGGCGAGTGCGAACCACGGGACCGGGCCCAGGTAGCGACCCGCCCACGAGATGGCCGGGATCCAGAACGCCGCGCCGGCGAGGTAGCCGATCCACGCCGCACGCCGCGCCCGCTGTCCCATCACCGCGAGCAGCATGCAGGCGAGTGCCGGGTAGGCGAGGAACCACCACCCGGGCGACGGGAACGCGAGGGCGAAGAGGATCCCGCCGATGACGGCCAACGGCACCGCGGTGCCCAGCGGCAACGCGGCGAACGGGCCGGTCGCGACCGCCCCGCGGCCGACGCGCGCGGGCAGCCCGCGCACACTGGTCTCCGGAACCGGCACCGGGCCTCCTGTCAGACCGCCGCGTAGGCGACGATGCCGCGGCGAACCGCGTCCGTCGCCCGTCGGGCGGTCTGGGCGAGTTCGTCGTCGCCGGCGTTCCGGATCTGGTCGAGCAGGTCGATGACCTGCTTCGACCAGCGCACGAAGTCACCGGCCGGCAGGTCGAGGGTGCGGAGGACGTCGTCGAGGGCGGAACCCGAGGCCCAGCGGAACATGCCGACGGCCATCGCCGGGGTCGGCGGCTGCGAACCGGCCAGGCGCGCCGCACGCTCGATGTCGTCGAGGCGCGACCAGATCGTCAGTGTCTCGTCGAGCGCGGGGCGGAACGCACCGCGGGGCAGGGCATGCTCGGTGCCGGGCGCGTCCTCGCGGCGGGGCTGGTAGATGATCGTCGCGGCCATGGCGGCGAGCTGTGCCGGGGTGAGGTCCTTCCAGACCCCCGCCTCGAGGCACTCGGCGACCAGCAGGTCGCGGTCGCCGTAGATGCGCTGCAGGCGACGGCCACCCGCGGCCACCGTGGCTTCGCCGTTGCCGGCGTCCACCAGGTAGCCGAGCTCGAGCAAGACCTCGGTGACACGGTCGAACGTCGTCGCGACGGCGCCCGTGCGGGACCGGATCTGCTGGACGAGCTTGTCGTTGGCGCGCTTGAGCTTCCACCAGCGCTCGGACCAGCGGGCGTGCGCCTCGCGTTCCGGGCAGGCGTGGCAGGGGTGGCGCTGCAGCTGGCGGCGGACCGCCGTGATCGCGGCCTGTCGTTCCTGGCGGGCGCCGTGCGACGCCTCGCGACCGCCGGGCACGTTCGTGCGCTCGAGGTCGGAGAGCTCACGGCGGAGTGCCGAGTACTCGGTGAAGTCGCCGAGGTGGCACTGCATCGCCTCGCGGTAGCCGTCGAGCGACTCCTGCTGCGAGCGGACCTTGCGGGCGAGGTCGACCACCGACCGGTCGGCCTGGAACTGGGCGAACGACGTCTCGAGGACCTCGCGCGTGCGCTGCCGGCCGAACTGGTCGATCAGGTTGACGGCCATGTTGTAGGTCGGCTTGAACGACGAGTTGAGCGGGTACGTGCGACGGCTGGCCAGCGACGCGACGGCCTGCGGGTCGAGCCCGTCGGTCCACTGGATGACCGAGTGCCCCTCGACGTCGATGCCACGACGACCGGCACGACCGGTGAGCTGCGTGTACTCCCCCGGGGTGATCGGCACACGGGCTTCGCCGTTGAACTTCTCGAGCTTCTCGAGCACGACGGTGCGCGCCGGCATGTTCACGCCGAGCGCCAGGGTCTCGGTGGCGAACACGACCTTCAGGAGCTTGCGCTGGAAGAGGTTCTCGACGACCTCCTTGAAGGCGGGGAGCAGGCCGGCGTGGTGCGCCGCGACCCCGCGCTCGAGCCCCTCGAGCCACTCCCAGTAGCCGAGGACGGCCAGGTCTTCGTCGAGCAGGGTGCGGCAGTGGTACTCCGCCGTCTCGCGGATCTCGTTGCGCTCCTGCACCGTCGTCAGGGACAGGCCCGAGCGCAGGACGTTGCGGACGCCCTGGTCGCAGCCGTTGCGGCTGAACACGAAGAAGATCGCGGGCAGGAGCATCCGCTCGTCGAGCATGTGCGCGATCTGCTCGCGGTGCACCTTCTCGGTGCGGGGCCCGCGACGCTCGGGGTAGCCACCACGACCGCGCCGGCCGCGGTGGCCGCCGCCGTTCCGCTCGCTCCGCGAACCGCCACCGACCATGCGGAGCAGTTCCGGGTTCACGCGGTTCGTCGCCGCGGCACCGCTCGAGTCGAACAGGTCGACCATCTTCGAACCGACCAGGACGTGCTGCTCCAGCGGCACCGGACGGTCTTCGGAGACGATGACGTCGGTGTCGCCACGGACGGTCTGCAGCCAGTCGCCGAACTCCTCGGCGTTGGACACCGTGGCGCTGAGCGACACCAGGCGGACCTCGGTCGGGAGGTGCAGGATGACCTCTTCCCACACGGCACCGCGGAACCGGTCGGCCAGGTAGTGCACCTCGTCGAGGACCACCCAGGCGAGGTCGTCGAGCAGGTCCGAGTCGGCGTAGATCATGTTCCGGAGCACTTCGGTCGTCATCACGACGACGCGGGCGCGGGGGTTCACGTTCGTGTCCCCGGTGAGCAGCCCGACCTCGGACTCGCCGTAGACGTCGACGAGCTCGGCGTACTTCTGGTTGCTCAGTGCCTTCATCGGCGTCGTGTAGAAGACCTTCGCCGTCGGCTGGCGCATGGCGAGCCAGATGGCGAACTCGGCCACGATCGTCTTGCCGGCTCCGGTCGGGGCGGCGACCAGGACGCTGCGGCCCTGGTCGAGCGAGTCGCAGGCGGCGAACTGGAACGGGTCGAGGTCGAACCGCAGGTCCGTCCGGAAGAGCTCGAGGTTGCGCGACCGGTTGCGCACCTTGGCCGCGGCGAACCGCTCGGCCGCACTCGTGCCACTCACAGGTCGTACTCCTCGTCGAGCTTCGCCTGACGCTTGGCCAGACGGCGGTCGTGGATCCACGCGATGAAGCAGGCCGCGACGTACAGCACGGTCATCGGGATGGCCAGCAGGAACATCGAGATGACGTCGGCACTCGGCGTGACGATGGCGCAGAAGACCAGGATGCAGAGGATCGCGACGCGCCAGCTCTTGATGATCGCGGAGGCCGACAGCACCCCGACGAAGTTCAGCAGCACGATGAACACCGGCAGCACGAAGGCGATGCCCACCGCGACGATGAGCTTGATGACGAAGTCGTAGTACGCCTTCGCATCGACGATCGAGGTGTCCTGGCTCGACACGAAGCTGCCGAGGATGCCGACCACGTGCGGCAGGATGTACCACCCGAAGTAGCACCCGGCGAAGAACAGCGGGATCGCGGTGCCGAGGAAGCCCCAGACGTACTGCCGCTCGCGCCGGACGAGCGCGGGCACGATGAACGCCCAGATCTGGTACAGCCAGACCGGGCTCGCGATGACGACGCCGATGGTGATCGCGATCTGCAGCTTCAGGTCGAACGCCCCGGTGATCATCGGGAAGTTCAGCTCGGCCGTGTGTCCGCCGACCTTGGCGAGCTCGGTCACCGGTGCCCGGAGCGCGTCGAGCACCCACGGGGTGAGGAACCAGCCGCCGATCGCACCGACGACGATCGCCACGACTGCGCGGAAGAGACGGTTGCGCAGCTCGATGAGGTGCTGCCCGAGCGACATGCGGCCTTCGGCGTCGGTCTTCTGGCGCCCCTGCCGCTTCGCTCGCCCGCGCGCGGTCGTCGAAGCCATGTGCTCGATCTTACGGGGTCGGGACCGACAGTCCGCCGGGCGTCGGCGCGGCCGCGTGGCGGGTGGGTGGCGGGT